>CAMBFO010000019.1 GCA_945865675.1 Comamonas sp. lk | reverse complement strand
GCATTTCGCGGTCTAAGGCTGCCTCTAGCGGCCCCCCAATCTGACGGATTGTTTATGAAAATTGCCCAGGAAATTCGCGCCGGTAATGTGATCATGCACGGCAAAGACCCGATGGTCGTTCTGAAAACCGAATACAGCCGTGGTGGCCGCAACTCGGCTACCGTGCGCATGAAGCTCAAAAGCCTAATCGCCAACTTCGGCACCGAGGTGGTGTTCAAAGCGGACGACAAAATGGATCAGGTCATCCTAGACAAAAAAGAGTGCACCTACTCCTACTTTGCAGACCCCATGTATGTCTGCATGGACGCTGACTACAACCAGTACGAAGTCGAAGCCGAAAACATGGGCGATTCACTCAGCTACCTGGAAGACGGCATGGAAGTGGAAGTCGTGTTTTACGACGGCAAGGCAATCTCGGTGGAACTGCCCACCAGCGTGGTGCGTGAAATCACCTGGACCGAACCTGCCGTCAAAGGCGATACCTCGGGCAAGGTCTTAAAGCCGGCCAAAATTGCCACTGGCTTTGAAATCGGCGTGCCGATTTTTGTGGCCCAGGGCGACAAAGTCGAAATCGACACCCGCACCGGCGAATACCGCAAACGCGTCTGAGCCAACTCGCTGGCCGCAGCCGCCCTAAGCCCCTGCGGGAGCTTTTTTTACGCGCGCAAGCGCCAGGCGCTGGGGGCACCCAAAGCCACCATGGTGCCCACGGTCCAAAACACGATGCTGACTCCAACGACTGCACCCACGCTGCCAAACAACAATGGCATGAGCACGCTGGAAAAATTGATGGTCGTCAGGCGCAAGCCAATGGCCTGGCCATGTTGAGCATGCGGCGTTATTTGGTGCAGTGTGCTCATGATCATGGGCTGCACCGCACCCAGTGCGATGCCCAACACGACCGAGCACACACCCATGCTCCAGGCCGAGTGCATCCAGGGATAAATCAGGAAGACAAGGGCGGTCAGCAGCATGGAGGCAGTGAGTGCATGCCACTCTTTTGCGCGGGCTGCTGCAATAGGGATGAACAAACGCACGGCTACGGCGGCGACTGCAAAGCCGCCCAAAATAGTGCCTATCACCGAGGCGCTGAGCGCGCGTTCATGCCCGAGCACCGGCACCACAAACGTATGCACATCCCAGCAAGAGGAGAAAAGCCAATTGACCATCAGCAAACGGCGCATAGGCGGCGATTGAAGTAAATGCCAGGCGGAGGCTTGCGCACCTGTGGCCGGCGCCACCGGCGCTAGCTCGGGCACGCCCCGTATGCACCAGGCGCTGAGTAAAGGCATACAGAACGCGAATAAAAACGCCGCCCTAAAGCCGGGATGCGCCAGGCCCTCAGGCAGGGCCCGCGCACCATAGTCGATCAGTAAACCGGCGGCTACAGCACCGAAAAAATTGGATACTGCCGGCCCGATGGCTAGCCAGCTAAAGACGCGGCGCAACTCCACGCTGTCGCGTGCAGCACGGCCCACATGGCGTTGCAGTGCCACCGACGCGATGCCGCTGGCTGCGCCCATACACAGCGCGCTGGCGCACATTACTTCAAATACCGGAAACAGCAGGGAAAGCGCGGCGCCGACCAAGGCCCAGAGCACCGCCAAGCGCATCGGCCGCTGCAGGCCGTGGCGGTCCGCGTAGCGCCCTGCGGGCAAGGACAAAAACACCTGGCTGACTGAAAACAGCGAGAGCAACAAACCCACGTGCCAGGCGCTATGCCCCATGCGCAGCGCGAGCAAGGGCGTAGCCATGCGCATAGCCACCATGCTGGAATGCAGAAAAATATGCGCGCCGATGAGAAGCGGCAGCCATCCGCCGGGTGCCGTGGCATGCGCTTGCACCTCGGCATCGGAACGCGCAATGTCAGGGCCCGCGGGCGGCGGCATCCCGTTCACGTTTGCGAATGCCCATCGTCGCTGTCAAAGTCTTTGTCCAACGGTATCAGATCGGTGGCCTGGGTTTCGGGCAGGCCCTCTACTTTTTTCAGCGCTCGACCCATGGCGCGGCTACGCACCTCGGCGTTGTCCAGGGTTTTGAGCACGGTTTCGGTTTGCGACTTCACCTTGGCCAGTACATCGCCGAACTTGCCAAACTCGGTCTTGACCGCGCCCAGCACCTGCCAGACCTCGCTGGAGCGCTTTTCTAGCGCCAGCGTGCGAAAGCCCATTTGCAACGAGCTGAGCATGGACAGCAAAGTGGTCGGCCCGGCCAGCGTGATGCGGTGGTCCCGCTGCAAAGACTCCATCAAACCCGGACGGCGCAGCACCTCGGCATATAAGCCTTCGGTGGGCAAAAACAAAATCGCAAAGTCGGTGGTGTAAGGCGGCTCGATGTATTTGTCAGCGATGGACTTGGCTTCCGCGCGGATACGCAACTCCAGCGCTTTGGCGGCGGCTTCGGCGTCGGCAAAATGCGCCCTGCCCTGCGCGTCCAGCAAACGTTCGTAATCTTCGTTGGGAAACTTGGCGTCAATCGGCAACCACAGCGGCGTGCCGTCCTGGGCCTTACCCGGCAGCTTGATTGCAAAGTCCACCACGTTTTTACTGCCCGGCCGGGTGGCTACCTGGGTGGCGTACTGGTCGGGCACAAATACCTGCTCTAGCAAAGCGGCCAACTGGGCCTCGCCAAAAATACCGCGCGTTTTAACGTTACTGAGCAAATGCTTGAGGTCGCCCACGCCCTGGGCCAAGGTTTGCATTTCGCCCAAACCTTTATGTACCTGTTCCAAGCGGTCGGCCACTTGCTTGAAGCTCTCGCCCAAACGGGCCTGCAGTGTGGTTTGCAGTTTTTCGTCCACCGTGGCGCGCATTTCGTCCAGCTTGGCGACATTGGTGGCTTGTAATTGCGTTAGTTGCGCTTCCAGCGTGGTGCGCACTTCGGCCAACATGCGCGCGCTGGTCTCGCCCAACTCGGCGATGCGGCGCGCATTGGATTCACTTAAAGCGTTCAGCTGCGTGCTCAAGGTATCCGACAGGTTTTTTTGCAAACCGGCCAACTGCTGGCCAAACGCGTCAATCTGGGTGTTTTGCGTACGGGTGGCTTCGGCGCTTTGTTGGGTCAGGGTTTGCTGGAAGGTCGCCATGCTCTGAAAGGCTTCCTGGCGGCCGTCGCGCGCGGTGTCGGCCAAGTCGCGGCGCAGTTCGCGCTCCAAGTGGTCTAAGCGCTCTGCCTGGGCTTGCAGCGCGGCCAATACCGCCTGCGCAGCTTGTTCACTCTGCGCGGCGCCTGACGTGCGGCGAAACAGGAGCGACAGCAGCAACACGGTGTGCAGGCCCAATAAAACCGCCGCCAACCAAATCATTCCCTCATTCACAGCACATTCTTTCTAAAACTGCATTGTGCTTTAAATGATGCGCCGACCCGCCGCTGGGGTAGCGGCTAAAAAAGTAAGCAGGGCCGCTGCAATTGCCGCTCGCCCTGTCCAGTCGTGCCGCCCCGGCTCAGCCCCGTGCCAAGACCTCGGGATTGAGCGGCGTCACGGCTTTGCCCTGGGTCAGGTAAGCGATTAAATTGTCCACCGCTAAATCGGCCATGGCCTGGCGCGTGCCGGGCGTAGCGCTGGCGATATGCGGCGTCAACACCACATTGGGCACGGTAAGCAAATCCGGGTGGACCGTGGGCTCGCCTTCATACACATCCAGACCGGCGGCGGCGATGGTGCGATTGCGCAGAGCCTGCGCCAAAGCGCCGTCATCGACGATGCCGCCGCGCGCCAAATTGATCAGCGTGGCGGTGGGCTTCATAAGGGCCAGCTCTGCCGCGCCAATGGTGTGGTGCGATGCGGCGCTGTAGGGCACGACCAGCATCACATGGTCCGCGGTTTGCAGGAGTTCTTGCTTGCCCGCATAACTTGCTTTGCAGGCCACTTCAGTAGCGGCATCCAGGCGGCTGCGGTTGTGATAGATCACTTGCATGCCAAAACCAAAAGCCGCGCGGCGGGCAATGGCCTGCCCAATGCGCCCCATGCCAATAATGCCCAAAGTGCTGCCATGCACTTCGGCGCCGGAGAACATGTCATAGCTCCAGCGTGTCCACAGCCCGGCGCGCAAAAAATGCTCGCTTTCGGTCACCCGCCTGGCCGTCGCTAGCAAAAGCGCAAAGCCGAAATCGGCCGTGGTTTCGGTCAGCACATCCGGCGCATTGGTGCCCAAGACACCGGCAGCGGTCATGGCCGGCAGATCAAAATTGTTATAGCCCACCGTCATATTGGCGCAAATTTTTAGCTTAGGGCATTGGGCTAGCAGCTCGGCGTCCATGCGCTCGGTGCCAGTGGCAAACACACCCACTTTGCCGTGCATACGGCGCAGCAACTCCGCCCGATCCCACAGCACATCGTCCGGATTGGACTCGACCTCAAAATGGGCAGACAGGCGGTCAATCACGCTTTGGAAAATAGCGCGGGTTACCAAAATGCGAGGCTTGGAAGTGGGCATAGTGAAAGTTCAGAGAGGAGTAGTTAGGAAGTGGACAGCAAAACGCGTTCGGCGAAAGCCTGGGGCAGCGCAAGCCACCCGCCGTAAATTATCAATCTAGCCAATGCGTAAATTCTGCGATCGGCACGCGGGGCGTGACAAAGCCATTCACGGGCGCTTGTGCATCGGCATAGCCTAGGGCCATGCCGCAGACCAGCATTTCGCCTTCGCCCGCCCCGATGTGCGGCATGATGATTTTGGCAAAGCCGTTCCAAGCCGCTTGCGCACAGGTGTGCAGGCCACGCCCGCGCGCTGCCACCATGATGCTTTGCATAAATGCACCGTAGTCCACCAGCGAGCCGCGTCCCATTACCCGGTCGATGGTAAACATGAGACCCACTGGCGCATCAAAAAACCGGTAATTGCGCTGGTGCTGGGCGTGCATCTTGTCCTTGTCGCCTTTGCCAATCCCCAGCAATCCGTAAAGGCCCCAGCCGTTTTCACGGCGGCGGTCTATATAGGGGCTCACCCATTTTTCTGGGTAGTAGTCATATTCCTCCCGGTAGCGCTCGGCCAGCGCGGGGTCGGCACGAAGGGCGTCATGGGCGGCGCAAACCTGGTCAACCAAGCTATCGCGGCTGGCGCCTTGCAGCACATAGACGCGCCAGGGCTGGCAATTAGTGCCCGAAGGCGCGCGGCTGGCCACCTCCAAAATCGCCTCAATATCGGTGCGCGCCACCGCCTGCGGGGTAAAGGCCCGCACCGACATGCGGCTGCGGATGGCCGTGTCAACGGCCTGGGTCTGACTCAACTGCTGCATGCAAAAGCTCCACTCAAAGTAAGTAAAGGTGCCAAATCACAGATGGCGGATTAAAAATGCTTAGTCGACGGCTAGGACGACGGCGATCGAAGATGCTCCAAGGCCCCCACCAAGGCTGACGGTAGCGGTGCAGGCTGGCGGCTGGTGGCATCGACATAGACATGCACGAAATGGCCTTGCGCCGCTGCCTGTGGCTGGCCGGCGGCAAAAACGCCCAATTCATAACGTACGCTGCTGCGACCCTGGTGTGCCACCCGCAAGCCCAATTCCACCGTCTGCGGGAAAGACAAGGGAGAAAAATAATTGCACTGGGTTTCCACCACCAGGCCGATGACCGCACCGGCCCGCATGTCCAAAACCCCCTGCTCGATCAGATAAGCGTTCACCGCAGTATCAAACCAGCCGTAATAGACCACATTGTTCACATGCCCATAGGCGTCATTGTCCGCCCAGCGGGTGGTGATGCTGCGCCAAGCACGGTAGGCGCTGCGCGGCGCGGGTTCAGGTTTGGACATACAAGGAGGGGGAAAGAGCTTTAAGAGTCCGCATCCCGGACACAAATAGACAAATTCTTGCGAATCAAGCGCATTTTGCCACCGCAGCCTGCGCTTTCTACGTTTGGCCGCAAGACCTTCCGAATCCAGTGCTTCAGTGGCAAAAGCCCTTTGGGTTTGCTCTCCATCAAGAAATTTTTCACTTTTTTGCTGCATTGCAACAAAAATAGCTTGCAAGACGGGTTTTCGTCCCTATAATTCATTCATGCTGCACTGCAACATAGCCTACGGAGGCCAGGTTACGGAGCAGATAGTGTTTCTCAACCTGGTCTTTTGTACATTTAACTTAGGAGTATTTTCATGCTAACCGTAGAACAAGTCGTCGCTTCCCACAAATCCAACCTCGAAACTCTGTTTGGCCTGACCAGCAAAGCTTTCGAAGGCGTTGAAAAACTGGTTGAACTGAACTTGGCCGCTTCCAAAGCTGCCCTGTCTGAGGCTTCTGCCCACACCCAAACGCTCCTGAGCGTGAAAGATGCCCAGGAACTGATGGCTCTGCAATCCGGGCTCCTGCAACCCTTGGCGGAAAAGACAGCTGCTTTCAGCCGTCACGTCTACGACATCGCCAGCGGCGCTGGCGCAGAGTTCACCAAGACCATGGAAGCCCAGGCTGCTGAGGCCCAGCAAAAAGTGGCCGCTTTGGTAGACAGCGCTGCCAAAAATGCACCTGCAGGATCTGAGTCCGCAGTGGCCATGATGAAAAGCACGGTTGCCGCTGCCCACAATGCACTGGAATCGGTTCAGAAAGCTGTCAAGCAGGCTACCGATGTCGCTGAAGCCAACTTCAACGCCATGGCAGCTACCGCTACCACGGCGACCAAGCAAGCTACTGCTTCCAGCAAGAAGCGTTAATTTGTCAGGCGACCGCAAGTTTTTTTAAACTTGCGCAGAAAACCAAGGGAAAACCCTGATACAGTAGGTTTATCGGAAGTGAAAGCTTCCCGTCGATTGTCTCCTCGGATCCTTTCGAAACCTTTGGTTCAGGGATCCCTTCAAGGCCTCGTTGCAAAACGGGGCCTTTTTTTTGGCTCTGATCGCAGCGCACACGCCAAAAAGTGTTGCTGCGGCAGTGGACTGCACGCGAGGCAAGGCCCTAGCGCGATTTGGCGTCCACCGCAGCGCGTAACTGAGGCAATGCGGCCAGCATGGCTTTGCGGCCCGCTTCAATCGAGCGCTTACGCGCTCCGAAATCCGCGCTGGAGATGCCGAGCAACTGGGGCCGAATCACCAGATCGGCGCCTTGCAGTTCCAAGCTGTTTATGCTTTTGCCCATGATGGTGAAGGTTTGCAAAAGAATTTCCAAGGTGCCGCTGGCCGAGGCGGCCTCCGGTGGGCTGGAAATATCCACTGCAATGATGAGTTCGGCGCCCATTTTTTTTGCAGCACGCACTGGCACCGGCGAGACCAGGCCACCATCCACATATTCATGATTGCCGATCCTGACAGGTTGAAAAACCGCCGGAACCGCGCTGGAGGCACGCACCGCCGTACCGGTATCGCCGCGCTGGAAGACGATGTCATGGCCGCTGTTGAGGTCGGTGGCCACAATGCCCAGCGGCATTGGCATGGCTTCGATGGGCTTTTGCCCGACCTGCGCGTTCACGTATTTAGCAAGCGCCTCACCGCGCAATGCGCCACGGGTGAAAACCTGAAGCGTCCAATCCGCAATGGTTGCCTCTTCCATGGTTTCGGCGATGAACTGCAACTGTGCGCCGTTCTTGCCACTGGCATACAGCGCTGCCACCAGGCTGCCCGCCGAGGTGCCGGTTACCAGCACGGGCCGGATGCCCGCTTCTTCCAGCACTTGAATAACGCCGACATGGGCAAAGCCCCGCGCAGCACCACCACCTAAGGCCAGGCCGATGCGCGGCAGGGTTTTGACCACCGGCGCAGGCGGTGGCGCAGGCACCACCGGCACTTCGGCTACTGGCGTTTTTGCGGAAGCGTCCTCGCCCTGCGCTTTGCCTGGTGGTGTGGCGGTCAACACGGTATCAACTGCAGGCGCTTTAGTGGGAGGCGCGGAGGCACAAGCACTGAGTAGTACGACCATGGCGCTGACCCAGACCCATTGCAAGCTTTGCTTCATGAAAACCCTGCCTCTATGTGAAAATGAAAAACAACAGATTGTGCAGGACAAAGGTAATCCTATGAAACGTCCGGTCCCATGGGCCGCAAAAGTGCTCGCATTGCTAGACACTGGCAATCACTCGGCGGCGCTTGCACAAATCAAGGTGGCGCCCTCAGTGCGGGATGTCCAAGCGCTACAGCTTTTGCTGGGCCGCCATGCGAAGTGGAAAAAAAACGCGTTGCTTACCCAAGCCGTGGACGACCAGATGGCCACTTTATCGCACCCGCGATTGCATCGCTCTCCTTAAGCCTGCGCAGCGCCTGCTGGCGGGATTCTCAGGGCAAGGCGGCCACGGCGCGCTGGTAAGCGGCCGATTGCAGCATGCCTGCCCAATCCAAACATGGCAGCGTGGGTAAGAGCGCCAAACGCCGCGCGTGGCTTTCTGGCTTAGGCTGGTACAAGCCCATGCTTTGCGCCTGGCTTAGCTCGGCCAAAACCGCGTCTAAAGGTGAGTCCCCAGGTTTTCCGACCAAAGACTGGTTACACAGCAAAGCCATATCGCAACCGGCCTGCAAAGCGGCCAGCACCGCTTGGGTCGCGCTGATTTCGCGGCCCTGCACCTGGCGTGCACCAGCCATGGACAAGTCATCACTAAAGATTGCGCCGTTAAAACCAAGGCTTTGGCGCAACACTTTTTGCAACCAGATCGGAGAAAAACCAGCAGGCAGGCTATCGACCTTCGGGTACACCACGTGCGCTGGCATGACGGCTTGCAACACCAGATCCAGCGTGGCATACGGTGCCGCATCTTTGGCCAAAATACTGCGCAAACTGCGCTTGTCAATTGGCACTGCGAGGTGCGAATCAGCGTGCGCGTAGCCGTGGCCAGGGAAATGCTTGGCGCAATGGGCTAGGCCAGTTTGCGCCATGCCTTGTATCAGGCTTTGGGCGAGCAAGCTCACGATGCGCGCGTCATCTGAAAACGCGCGATTGCCAATCACGCTGCTGGCGCCGTAATCCAGGTCCAGCACCGGTGCAAAACTCATGTCTACCCCACAGGCGCGCAATTGCGCGCCCATTACATGCCCGCAAGCCAGCGCGGCACGGGTCGCAGCCAAGGGCCCGGCCTGGCGGCCTGCACGGGGCGCAGCCACAAACATTTCGCCCAGCACGCGCATCGGGGCAAGATGGGTAAAACCGTCATTGCGAAAGCGTTGCACCCGACCGCCCTCGTGGTCCACGGCGATCAACAGTTCAGGACGCAGCCGTTTGATAGCGGCACATAAGGCTGTCAATTGCGCACGGTTGTCCCAATTGCGGCCAAACAAAATCAAGCCGCCTACCAGCGGATGGCGAAGGCGCTTTTTGTCCACCGCAGTTAACTGCGTGCCCGCGATGTCAATCATCAAGGGCGAATGTTGATTCGTCGTTTTCATGCCGATGGTATCAAGTCGCAGCGGGGCGCAAAGCACCAGCAGCTTCAGCAACATCGTCGCCATGCGCAGGCAGCGCCGCATGCGCGACGGGACGCGACTCTATGATGCAAAAACTCACCGCATAGTCGGATTCATCGCTGAGGCTGATTTGCGCTTGCAAGCCGCGCGCCTCAAACCACTGCTTGAGCGCGCCATGTAAAACCACCACTGGCGCGCCGCTGGGCAGTTTGGCAATCTCGCAGGAGCGCCAGGTCATGGGCATGCGCATGCCTAAACCAACGGCCTTGCTAAAGGCTTCTTTGGCGCTGAAACGGGTGGCCACATAGCGCACGCCGCGCTCGGGCCAACGGCTGCTGCGGACCTTCCAGGTGGCCAATTCGCCAGGCGCCAAAACTTTGGCGGCAAAGCGCTCGCCATGGCGCTCCAGGCTGGTGCGGATGCGCCGCACGTCGCAAATATCCGTGCCAATGCCGAAAATCATGGGCGCAAACAAGCCAGATAGGCCTGCACCGCGCCGCTATAGCCGCGCTCCAAAGCATCGCCAATCAGCGCATGGCCTATCGAGACTTCGCGAACCCCAGGGACAGCGCGAATGAATTCGCCCAGATTGTCCAAATTAAGGTCGTGCCCGGCATTGATACCCAAGCCCGCCGCCGTGGCAGCGCGCGCCGCCTGGACAAAACGCGCCACCTGGGCCGGCTTCCCGGGGCTACTCCAGGCTGCCGCATAAGGCTCGGTATAGAGCTCCACCCGGTCTGCGCCCACCGCTTTAGCGCCGGCCATGGCATCGGCCTCGGCATCCATGAACAAACTCACGCGCACGCCCCAGGCTTGGGCCTGGGCAATCAAGGGGCGCAGCACATCGGTATCCTGCGGAAAGCTCCAACCGTGGTCACTGGTCAGTTGGCCCTGCCCGTCGGGCACCAAGGTGAGCTGGTGCAAGGGCAGATTGCGGGCCTTTAGCTCGGCGGCCACGTCCATCAGGTTGTGCAAAGGGTTGCCTTCGACGTTGAACTCGCGGTCCGGCCATTGCTGCATCAACTCCGCCAGCTCCAGCACATCGCTGCCGCGGATGTGGCGCGCATCGGGCCGCGGATGCACGGTGATACCCGAAGCCCCCGCCTGCAAACACAGGGTGGCGGCGCGGGTCACGCTGGGGATACCAAGGTGGCGGGTATTGCGTACCAAGGCCACTTTATTCAAATTGACAGACAAGGCGGTAAATGAGGTATGCATGGCAAGCGGGCATGGGTTGCGAGATCGAAGCTTAGAAAGTTCAATAGGACTGGATGTCCAACATCATCTGGCGGGTGCGCAGGGTACGGACCCCGCAATGGTAGTGCAGCAGCGCGCGCAGCAAGGGCTTGAGCGCCATGCTCAGTGGTGCGCAGGCGCGCAAGGTGTCGGTAAAAAGGCTGCCTTCAGCCAGCGTGGCTTGCAAGCCCGTCCATTGCGTGCCGCTCAAAAAAGCCCGGTCGTCGGCGTGGGCCTGGCGCAGTCCGCCTTCAGGCACCAGGGTATAGAACTGCTGCGGCTCCAGCGCTGCCAGCGTGAGGGTTTGCACATCGAGTTGCGGCAGCAAACCGACTTCGCGCAAGAGCAGCAACTCATAACTGCGCAGCGCCGCTTCCAGCACTTCTTCGTGCGCGCTGGCCAGCACGGCTACGACGCTGGCATAGACATCAAACAAAACGGGGTGTGGATCGTCGCGCGCCAAAAGCGTCAGCAAGATTTCATTAAGGTAGTAGCCCGAGAGCAAGGCCTCGCCGGTGGGCATGACGTGGCCGCCCTGCCACTCGGCGCTTTTCAGCGTGCGGATTTCCGCATCCCCGCCGAATGCTAAATGCAGGCGCTGCAAAGGGAGCAGCACAGGCCGGAAACTGGAACTGGGCCGTTTGGCGCCTTTGGCGATCAGGGCGATGCGCCCATGGTGGCGGGTAAACACCTCCAGAATCAGGCTCGATTCGCTCCAGTCGTAGCGGTGCAGGACAAAAGCCGGTTCATCTGCAATGCGCTTGACGGCCATTTACTCGTATCCGAAAGAGCGCACGCGCGCCTCGTCGTCGGCCCAGCCGGAGCGCACCTTGACCCACATTTCGATAAACACCTTGGCATCGAGCAGCTTTTCCAGTTCGACCCGGGTTTCAGTGCCAATGCGTTTGATGCGCTCGCCCTTGTCGCCGATGACCATGGCTTTGTGGCCGTCGCGCTCGACCACGATGGTGGCGGCAATACGCAGCAATCGCTTTTGTTTGCCGCGCCCGGCTTCTTCTTCAAATTTGTCGATGACCACGGTCGAGGTGTAAGGCAATTCATCGCCCGTGAGGCGGAACAGTTTTTCTCGAACAGTTTCGCTGGCCAAAAATTTTTCGCTGCGGTCGGTCAGCTCGTCGGCGGCATACCACCAAGCTTGCTCGGGCAGGTATTTTTCGCAAATACCCAGCATGCGTTCGATGTCTTTGGCGTTTTTGGCCGAGATCGGCACAAACTCCGCAAACGCGTGGCGTTGCTGCATCTCCTGCAGCCAGGGCGCAATATCGGCGCGGCGGTTCACCTGATCGAGCTTGTTGGCCACCAGCAAGGTGGGCACTTCTTTGCTCAGCAAGGCCAACACTTTGGCATCGGCCTGGTTGAACATACCCGCCTCGACCACAAACAAAATCAAATCCACATCACCCACCGCGCCCATCACGGTTTTGTTGAGCGAGCGATTGAGCGCGTTGTTATGCCGGGTCTGGAACCCGGGGGTATCGACAAACACAAATTGCGAGGCTTCGCGGGTGTGCATGCCAGTAATGCGGTGGCGCGTGGTTTGCGCCTTGCGCGAGGTGATACTGATTTTTTGCCCAACCAGGGCGTTCATCAGTGTGGATTTACCTACATTGGGCTTACCCACAATCGCGACCAAACCGCAGCGCTGGCCGGGTGCGCCAAGCTCACCGGCTTCGGCCATGCGCGGCATGGTTTTGAGCAGGCCCGCCAGCATGCTGTCCACATCTTGCGCTTCCTGTTCTGGGGCATCAATCGGTGGCGAAGTCGGTTTGTTTTTAGTTGGCATGCGGGGCTTTGGAGTGAAGGGTTTGCAGCATCGCACTCGCGGCGGCTTGCTCGGCGGCGCGGCGCGAGCCACCTATACCGCGCTCGATCAGGGCGAGTTGTGCAATTTCACAGGCCACATCAAAGGTCTGCTGGTGCGCCGCGCCCAAAGTGTTGACCACTTTGTAGTCGGGCAGTTGCATTTTGCGGGCCTGCAGCCATTCTTGTAATTCGGTTTTGGGGTCTTTGCCGATGGCGGCCATGCCGGGATTGACATCGAGCTTCTCGAACAATCGTTGGACCAGGGCTTGCGCTGCAGGGTAGCCGGCATCAAGGTAAATCGCGCCAATAATCGCCTCCAGCGCATCGGCCAAGATCGAAGGACGCTTGGCGCCGCCCGAGCGCATCTCGCCTTCCCCTAATTTAAGCAATTGCGACAGGCCCAAATCCACGGCCAATTGGTGCAAGGTCTCCTGGCGCACCAAATTAGCCCGTACGCGGGACAGGTCGCCTTCTGGCAGATTTTGCAACTTGGCATACAGAAAGTCAGACACCGCCAGGCTCAGCACCGAGTCGCCCAAAAATTCCAGGCGTTCATAGTGGTCGGATGAAAAACTGCGGTGCGTTAAGGCCTGCTCCAGCAGGGCCGGACGATTGAAATGGTGTTGCAGACGCTGTTGCAACTGCGCAAATTCGGGTTTCACTTTGCGCCTTTAGGCCGCAGCGCTGCCAGCGCGTAACAGGCCGTTTGATTAGCTTGTCCTAACATCAATGGAAGGGCCCGACACGCTTGAGGTTGCCGAAGTTCATCCATACATAAAAAGCTTTTCCGACAATATTTTTCTCCGGCACAAAGCCCCAGTAACGCGAGTCCATGGAGTTGTCACGGTTATCGCCCATCATGAAAAAGTGGCCCTCGGGCACCTTGCAGCTCACGCCTTCGACAGTGAAATTACAGTTTTCGAAGCCGGGAAAATGATCGGCACCGAGAACAAAAGCGGGACGCTGCTCGTCGTTGAGCACACGGTGGCTTTGGGCACCGAATTTTTCTTCGAATTGCTTGAAGTAGCGCATCGCGTCTTCATCAAAAAATTCGGGCACTGACTCGGTCGGGACGGCCATCCCATTAACAGTCAGGCGCTTGTTCAGATAAGCCACGGTGTCGCCAGGCACGCCGACCACGCGCTTGATGTAGTCCAGGCTGGGCTTGGGCGGGTAGCGGAACACCATCACATCCCCACGCTGTGGCTTTTCGCCCTCAGTGATCTTGGTGTGGAGTACCGGCAGGCGCAAGCCGTAATGAAATTTGTTGACCAGAATCAAATCGCCCACCAGCAGGGTCGGAATCATCGAGCCCGAGGGAATTTTGAAAGGTTCGACGATAAATGAGCGCAGAAAAAACACCGAAATAATGACCGGAAACAAACCAGCGGTCCAATCGAGCCACCAGGGCTGGGCCAGGATGATTTCAGTGGCTTGAGCAATATCGCCATCGAGGCGGGCAATGCCTTTGCTGTGCAAATCAGCACGGCGCTTGTCATCGGCTTCCTGCAATTGCCGCGCCGCGCTCTGGCGCGCTGGTAAGAAGTAAAAACGCTCAGCCAGCCAATAGACACCGGTAACCGTCGAGGCCATGAACAAAAGAAAGGCAAAGTTGCCCTCTACGACACCCATAAACCAGGCGCCGGCATAGGCTACAAAAGCGGCAAGCACCAAAGCGGTAAGAAAAGGCATCAGTCTTCCACCCGCAAAATAGCCAGGAAAGCTTCCTGGGGCACTTCCACCGATCCGATTTGTTTCATGCGTTTCTTGCCTGCTTTTTGTTTCTCAAGGAGCTTGCGTTTGCGCGAAATATCGCCGCCGTAGCACTTGGCGAGCACGTTCTTGCGCAAGGCTTTGATTGTCTCACGCGCGATCACATTGGAGCCGATCGCCGCTTGGATGGCGACGTCGTACATCTGGCGCGAAATCACTTCACGCATCTTGCCCACGACCGCACGGCCACGGTAGGTGGCCTGCGTGCGGTGCACGATGATGGACAGCGCATCTACGCGCTCGCCATTGAGCAAAATATCCACCTTGACCACATCGGAGGGGCGGTATTCCTTGAACTCATAGTCCATGGACGCATAGCCCCGGCTGACCGATTTGAGTTTGTCAAAAAAGTCCAGCACGATTTCGCCTAGCGGCATGTCGTAGGTAAGCATGACCTGGCGGCCGTGGTAGGCCATATTGAGCTGCAATCCGCGCTTTTGGTTGGCCAAGGTCATGACGGCGCCCACATACTCCTGCGGCATGTACAGGTGAACCGTCACGATGGGTTCGCGGATTTCGTCCAACTTGCCCTGATCAGGCATCTTGGACGGGTTTTCCACCATCCGTACTTCGCCATCGGCCTGCACCACCTGGTAGACCACGCTAGGGGCGGTGGTGATCAGGTCCTGGTCAAACTCGCGCTCCAGGCGCTCTTGCACGATCTCCATGTGCAACAAGCCCAGAAAGCCACAGCGAAAACCAAAACCCAGGGCCTGGGACACTTCGGGTTCGTAATGCAGCGAGGCATCATTGAGCTTGAGCTTTTCCAGGCTGTCGCGCAGGCCTTCGTACTGATTGGCCTCGGTCGGGTACAAACCGGCAAACACCTGGGGCTGGATTTCCTTGAAACCGGGTAAGGCTTCGGTGGCGGTAGCCGCGGCGCCACCGGTGCCGGGTCGGATCAGGGTCACCGTGTCGCCCACTTTGGCCGCCTGCAATTCGCGAATACCGGCGATGATGTAGCCCACCTCGCCAGCCTCCAGGGACTCACGCGGCAAATTGGCGGGGGTGAACACCCCCAGGCTGTCGGCGTTGTAGACCGCGCCGGTAGCCATCATTTTGATTTTTTCGCCGCGCGCCAGGCGACCATCAACCACGCGCACTAGCATGACCACGCCGACATAGCTGTCAAACCAGCTGTCAATAATCATGGCCCGCAAAGCGCCCTCAGGACGCCCCTTAGGCGGCGGCACCTTGGCAACGATAGCCTCCAAAATCTCGTCTATGCCCAGGCCAGTTTTTGCCGAACAGGGAATCGCCTCGGTAGCATCTATGCCGATCACGTCCTCGATTTCGGAGCGCGCATTGTCCGGGTCGGCGTTGGGCAAATCCATTTTATTAAGCACCGGCACCACCTCCACGCCCAGCTCCAGCGCGGTATAGCAATTGGCCACCGTCTGCGCCTCCACGCCCTGACTGGCATCGACTACCAGCAAGGCGCCTTCGCAAGCCGATAGCGAGCGGCTCACTTCATAGGAGAAGTCCACATGGCCGGGCGTATCGATCAAGTTGAGGTTGTACACCTGGCCGTCTTTGGCCTTGTAGTGCAAGGCCGCCGTCTGCGCCTTGATAGTTATCCCCCGCTCTTTTTCAATGTCCATAGAGTCCAAAACCTGGGCCTGCATATCGCGCGCTTCCAGTCCGCCGCAACGTTGAATTAGGCGGTCGGCCAGCGTAGATTTGCCGTGGTCAATATGGGCAATGATCGAAAAATTTCTGATGTGTTGCATCAAGCAGGAGGGTCAAGAGGTTGAATTTAAAAGGCCAGAGCAGAAAAAAGGGCGCGTCGGATGAACGACGCGCCCTGAACCAACCATCATTGGCAACTGCGAAAGCTGGACTTTCATTGTAGGGAAAAAGCGTAAAGCAACGCGCTTGCACATAGGACGGATTGGCTTGTTGTCAATCGACAACATAAATTTATTCACAATTTATACACAGGCTGTAAGCAAAGCATGTGAATAAGGTGTTGATGGCATGTGGAGCACCCACGAACATTCCGTATCGCGAATTTTGCAAATTACTTTATTACCGAAAACGAGCTTTTCAGAGCGCCATTCTAACTAAATCATCAATCATTTTTTGTAGCGCCCGGTACTGAAAACCGTTAAAAAAGGGCTTTCCAAGCTTCCGTATCAGAGCCAAGCAGTCGCAAACCGGCTAGGCAAAGCAGTCCTTTGGTAGCCGTCGGGCATCGTTCGCGCTTAGTTTGCCGGTTTAATCAAGGCGTATTGCGTCCATTCGCCGCGCCGGAAAAGCACATTGATCGCCTTGCTCTTGTCCAGCTTAGCCACCACCGCTTCAAACTCCTTGACGGATCCCACTTCCATATTACCGATAGCCAAAATGACATCGCCCTGGCGCAGCCCAGCGCGTGCTGCCGAATCGGTGGCTGCGTCCACACTGACGCCGCCTTTGACACGCAACTCCTTTTTCTGGGCTTCGGTCAGTTCACTCACACTCATGCCCAAGACCTGACCGACTGCGGCCTTGGGTTTTCCTTCGGCAGGCCCCGGCTTGGCCGCTGTTTTCTCCACCTCAATCTCGGCGACGGTCACGCTCAGCTCTTTCGTTGCACCGCGCCTTTGCACCGTGACGGTGGCTTTGCTACCGGGTTTGATCTCCCCAACCGTGCGCGGCAAATCAATCGACTTCTCAATCAGCTTTCCATTGAAACGCAAAATAACGTCGCCCGGCTCGACCCCTGCTTTGTCCGCCGGCGCACCCGCTTCTACACTGGTCACCAGCGCACCTTGGGCCTTAGGCAGTCCCAAAGACTCTGCCAGCTCCTTGCTCACAGGCGCGATGCCCACGCCAATACGCCCCCGAGACACCCGGCCCTGACTGCGCAGCTGCTCGACCACCCGCACCGCCTCGTCCATAGGTATCGAAAAGGAAATGCCCATAAAGCCGCCCGAACGCGAATAAATCTGGCTGTTGATACCCACTACTTCGCCCCGCATATTGATCAAGGGGCCACCCGAATTTCCCGGGTTAATTGCCACATCGGTCTGGATAAAGGGTAGGTAGTCGGTGTCGTCGGTGTAGCGCTGCTTGGCGCTGACGATACCGGCGGTCACCGTGTTTTCAAATCCAAAGGGCGAACCGATGGCCATCACCCACTCACCGACTTTCAGCCGTCCGACATCGCCCACTTTGACCGGCGCCAGACCAGTGGCTTCAATTTTGACCAGCGCCACATCGCTGCGCTTGTCGGCGCCTATGATCTTGGCTTTAAATTCGCGCTTGTCCGTCAAGGTCACCAGCACCTCGTCAGCCCCATCGATGACGTGCGCATTGGTCATGATCAGGCCGTCTTGGGAAAAGACAAAGCCAGAGCCGACACCGCGCGGCACCTCCTCTTCGGGCGCGGACCGGTTATTGCGCGGCGCCTGCCTGGGAGCATTGGGCATAGGCAGACCAAAACGACGAAAAAACTCCATCATTTCCTCATCGCCCGGGCCGCTAGGCTGCTGACGACTAGAGACTTTCTGCAAGGTGCGGATATTCACTACCGAGGGCCCAAGTTGCTCAACCAATTCGGTGAAATCGGGCAGCGCGCGCGCCTGGGCGTGCACGGACTGCGTGGGCCCGGCCAACAGAGTTATTCCTAGGAGTGCAGCAGCCAAAAAGGGCAATCCTGCGCGTACACGGTCAAAAATGGCATATGCAAACATTGGTCTGATCCTCTAAATTCCCAAAAAAACGGTGCGCTGCATTGCGCTTACGCAGAATCCATACAAGCCCAAGCAAATGCAGGCAGGGGACAGCATCGCAAAGCCCAATCGAAAACTTTACATGAATCGGGCTTCACACTAACAGATTTGCCATTAAACCCTGATTCGCCCAAGCGCTAAGCCCTCAGCCTGTGCCCCATGGGCGACCAGGGCACGTCGCAATGCGATCCACTGCGGCTCCCGCTCCTGTACCGGCCCCGTGAGCAACCATTGCACCTCTGCGTTTCCAGCGGACAAGCGCAATACCGAAAAACCAGGCAGGGCCACAGCCCAATAGACCTGACAGCCTTCATCCTGTGACCATAAGGACCAGCGCCAGGCGCTGCCATCCCATTCCAAGCTGCCGTCGGGTGTTAGCCACCATAGCCTTACCGCGAGAAAAAAGTCAAGGCAAAAAACAAGCGCCAGGCCGACCAAAGAGAGCCGCGGGGCTCCCTGTAAACCCAGCGCCATCATTACAGCAAGGTTGATAAACCCCAGCCCCAGCAGAACACCGGTATGGGTGGGCGCGCGGCCAAAGTGCATACGAGCGGGAGGCGCCTGGCTTAACAAGGTCTAACCCTCGTGGTCAATGTCGGGAGTGCCGCCTTAAGCGCGCTTGAACACCAATGCGCCGTTGGTGCCGCCAAAGCCGAAGTTGTTTTTCAAAGCCGCGCGGATCGGCATATCGCGCGCCTGGTTGGCGCAATAGTCCAGGTCGCACTCCGGGTCTTGGTTGAGCAAATTAATGGTCGGTGGGCATTTCTGGTGGTAAAGGGCCAGCACGGTAAACACCGACTCCAGGCCGCCGGCACCACCCAGCAGATGCCCGGTCATGGATTTAGTAGAACTGACCACGATGCGCTTGGCGTGTTCACCCAGCGCCGCCTTGATGGCATTGGTTTCATTGATATCGCCCAAGGGCGTGGAGGTGCCGTGCGCATTGAGGTAGTCGATGTCGTCAGGATTAAGGGCCGCGTTACGCAAGGCGCTCAGCATGGCGCGGCGCGGTCCGTCCATATTCGGTGCCGTCATGTGACCGGCATCGGCACTCATGCCAAACCCTGCTAATTCGGCATAAATACGGGCGCCACGCGCTTTGGCGTGCTCGTATTCCTCTAGCACCATGATGCCGCCACCCTCGCCCAGCACAAAACCATCGCGGTCTTTATCCCAGGGGCGCGACGCCGTGGCCGGATCATCGTTGCGGGTACTAAGGGCCCGCATGGCGGCAAAACCACCCACTCCGAGGTGAGAAACGGCCGCTTCTGAGCCCCCTGCGACCATGACATCGGCGTCGCCGTACTCAATCATGCGGCCAGCCTCGCCGATGCAATGCAGACCGGTGGTGCACGCAGTGGCAATTGCGATATTGGGCCCTTTAAAGCCAAAGCGCATGGACACATGGCCGGCGGTCATATTGATAATCGAGGCGGGGACGAAAAACGGCGAAATGCGCCGCGGACCCCGCGCGGTAAATTCGATGTTGGTGTGCTCGATCATGGGGAGGCCGCCGATGCCCGAACCGATGACGCAACCAATGCGCGTAGCCTCCTCTTCACCCAGCGCCTCCCCGGTGGCGAGGCCTGCGTCCTCCACCGCCTGCGCCGCTGCGACGATGCCGTAGTGGATGAAGCTGTCCATGGCGCGCGCGTCCTTGGGGCTGATGTAGCGATCTAAGTCCAAGTCACGCACCTCGCCGGCGATGCGGCAGGCAAAGGCACTTGCGTCAAATTTGCTGATTAAGCCGATACCCGATGTGCCTGCCAGCAAATTGGCCCAAGCCTCATCTACGGTATTGCCCACAGGGCTGACACAGCCCAAACCGGTAACTACTACACGACGACGGGACATACTCACCTGTATTAAACGTTGCGACAATCACAAACTGCGCGCAGCGGCTGTGCCGCCAGAGCCCCGGGCAGCTTGCGCAAAGGCCGGCTGCCGAGGCTTTCCCAACACCCGGCCGCAAAAGCGGGTGTCGGACCAGGCCGATTAGGCCTTTTTGTGGGTCATGGCGTAGTCCACGGCGTTTTGCACCGTAGTGATTTTTTCGGCGTCTTCGTCGGGGATTTCGATGCCGAATTCATCTTCCAAGGCCATCACCAGTTCCACCGTGTCCAGCGAATCGGCACCCAAATCGGCCACAAAGGCTTTTTCATTGGTGACTTGGGACTCTTCCACACCGAGTTGCTCGGCAATGATTTTCTTGACACGTACTTCGATATCGCTCATGGGTTCCCTCTAAGGGTTGTGAAACAGTCCGCGATTTTACCAGTGCGGGCGCTTCGCGCTCGCAGTAGCCGCCTTGCGGACACAAAGGCCTCCTAACGGATACTACTTTACATATACATGCCGCCGTTGACGTGTAGTTCCTGGCCCGTCACATAGGCCGCTTGCGGCGAGGCCAGGTAGACCACCGCATGGGCGATGTCTGCGGGCTGGCCCAAATGCCCCAAGGGGATCTGGGTTTGCAAGGCATCTTGCTGCTCCCGGCTCAGGGCGGCGGTCATATCGGTGGCGATAAAGCCGGGGGCGATGCAATTGACGGTGATCTTGCGCGAACCCAACTCCCGGGCCAAGGCGCGGGTCATCCCTGCTACACCGGCTTTGGCAGCGGCGTAATTGGCTTGCCCCGGATTACCAGAGGCACCGACCACCGAAGTGATATTGATGATGCGGCCATAGCGCTGCTTCATCATGGGCCGCATTACCGCCCGACTCATGCGAAATACGCCTTTGAGATTGGCGTCTATCACCGCATCCCAGTCCTCATCTTTCATGCGCATGGCCAGGTTATCCCGGGTGATGCCGGCGTTGTTAACCAGCACCTGCAAACCGCCCATCTCCATAATCACTGCGTCCACCAGCGCATCACAAGCGGCCCCATCCGTCACGTTGAGAATCCGCCCAGCGCAACCTTCATAGGACTCCAAGGCGCGGCTGATGCCTTGGGCACCTGCTTCGGTGGTGGCCGTTCCCACGACGCGCACACCCTTGCGCGCCAACTCCAAGGCAATCGCCGCACCAATTCCGCGCGAGGCGCCGGTCACCAGGGCCACTTGCCCTGCAAAATCGATCGAATTCATTGCAAACCCGCCTTTGTTTCGGCCAAAGTGACCGGATCAAAAACCGCAAAAGCGCCCAAGGATGCATCAATGCGCTTGACCATGCCACTCAAAACCTTGCCAGGGCCGCATTCGACTATGTGCTCCAGACCCCGCGCTTTGAGGGCTTGCACGGTTTGCACCCAGCGCACCGGCCCAAAGGCCTGGCGGTACAAAGCGTCGCGGATGCGCTCGGGATCGGTTTCCTCCAGCACATCGATATTGTTGACCAGTGGAATCTGCGGGATGGCAAGCGCAATCTGGCGCAGGCGCTCACGCAGTATCAGCGCTGCCGGTTGCATCAACGCGCAATGGAAAGGGGCCGATACAGGCAGTAACAAAGCGCGCTTAGCTCCTTGGGCTTTGAGCACTTCGCAGGCCCGCTCCACGGCTGCTTTGCTGCCGGAAATCACCGTCTGGGCGTTGTCATTGAAATTAGCCGCCTCCACCAATTCGCCGCTTTCCGGAGAAAACTCTGCTGCCACCTCAGCGCACAAAGCCGCCACGCGCACCGGGTCCATACCCAAAATAGCCGCCATCGCGCCCTTACCCACCGGCACGGCCTCCTGCATAGCCTGGCCGCGCAAGCGCACCAGCGGCACCGCATCGCCCAAAGTTAAGGCGCCCGCTGCCACCAGGGCGGCGTACTCGCCCAGGGAATGCCCGGCCACGGCCTGCGGCGCAATGCCCACCTCGGCCATCCACACCCGGTAAGCGGCAACACCGGCCACCAGCATCACCGGTTGGGTATTGGTGGTCAGTGCCAAGGTTTCTTTGCTGCCCTCACGGATCAAGGCGCCGATGTCTTCATGCAGAGCCTGCGAAGCCTCGTCCAGTACCGCGCGCACCACCGGGTGATCGCCCCATGCATCGAGCATACCCACCGACTGGGAACCCTGGCCGGGGAAAATAAATGCAAACGGCTTCATCGATTCAAGCCCTCAAAAAATGGGTAAAAAAGTCGGGTGTGCAAAGGCGTAAGCGCTCCAAGATTACAGCGTCAGCAAAACTGCGCCCCAGGTAAACCCGCCGCCCACACCCTCGAGCAAAAGGGTTTGGCCCGTTTGGATTCGCCCGCTGCGGACACCGGCATCAAGTGCCAAAGGTATGGAGGCCGCCGAAGTGTTGCCATGCTGGTCTACCGTCACCATGACTTTCTCCATGGGCAGCTTAAGCTTTTTAGCCGTGCTTTGAATGATGCGGATATTGGCCTGGTGCGGCACCAGCCAGTCGATATCTACCTCCGTCTTGCCTGCCTTGGCCAAAACGGCGCGGGCCGCATCTTCGAGCACGCCTACTGCCAGCTTAAATACCGCCTGCCCCGCCATTTTGAGCAAAGGAACGCCGCTCACCAACCCTGCTTGCACATGGCCAGGCACGCACAAAATATCAACATGCCGCCCGTCAGCATGCAAGTCGCTGGACAAAATGCCCGGTGTGTCCGAGGCTTCCAGTACCACGGCACCGGCGCCATCACCAAAGAGCACGCAGGTGCTCCTGTCCTTGAAATCCAAGATGCGGGAGAAAATTTCCGCCCCGACGACGAGCGCGCAGCGTGCGCTGCCGGTTTTGATCAGCGCATCGGCAACGGTCAGCGCATAGACAAAGCCGCTGCAAACGGCCTGCACATCCAAGGCCGCCCCGCCGACAGCACCGAGCTTGCCTTGCAAAATACAAGCCGTAGAGGGGAACACCATGTCCGGCGTGGAGGTGGCAACGATGATGAGGTCAACATCCTTGGCCGAACGCCCGGCCGCTTGCAAAGCCGCCTGGCAGGCATGCAAGGCCAAATCGCTGCAAAAAACACCCTCGTCTGCAAAGTGACGTGCACTGATGCCACTGCGCTCTAAGATCCATTCGTCCGATGTCTCAATACGGTCCTGCGCTAGGCGCGCCACCATATCGGCATTACTGAGCCGCTTAGGCGGAAGGTAACTGCCAGTACCCGTAATACGTGAAAAGCTGCTCATGAAAAATCCGGATCGCAAGCTTAGCCCTGCGTTGGGGCGGGACCTTGCGAATTTAGCAAAGGCGCCGCATGCGCAATGCGCGTTCGCACGCGCTCCAATAAATTGTTCTGCACGGCATCATACGCCCGGCCCAAGGCACTGGAAAAGGCCAACTCATCTGCCGAACCGTGGCTTTTAAAAACCAAACCGCGCAAACCCAGTAATGCCACACCGTTGTAACGCCGGTGATCAATGCGCCGCTTGAGCGCGGACAAGACCGGCGCCGATACCAGCGCCGCCAGTTTGGTCAACACATTGCGGCTGTATTCTTCCTTTAGGAACCCCACAATCATGCCCGCCAGGCCCTCGCTGGTCTTCAAAGCCACATTGCCCACAAAACCATCACAAACGACGAGATTCACCGTGCCTTTGAAAATGTCATTGCCTTCGACGTTGCCAAAAAAATTCAGATCGCCGCTGGCCGCTGCGGCACGCAGCAATTCGCCGGATTCTTTGATCGTCTCATTGCCCTTGATCACTTCCGAACCGATGTTGAGCAAACCCACCGAGGGGGCGCTGACACTGTCGGTCACCGACACCAGCGCAGAACCCATAACGGCAAACTGCAGCAGATGCAAGGGCGTGCAATCGACATTGGCACCCAAATCGAGCACGGTAGTTGCATGGCCCTTTGCGTTGGGGATTTGCCCAGCCAGTGCAGGCCGCTCAATGCCCTCCAGCGTTTTGAGCACGTAGCGGGCAATCGCCATCAGCGCGCCGGTGTTGCCGGCAGAGACCGCCGCTTGCGCCAGCCCGTCGCGCACCTGCTCGATGGCCACGCGCATAGAGGAATCCTTTTTCTTACGCAAAGCGATTTCCAGCGCATCGTCCATCTCCACCACTTCGCTGGCAAACACCGTGGTAATACGGGAATGGGAAAAATCAGCCAAGGCCTGAGGCAGACCCACTAAAACCAAGTGGGCATCTGGATGCGAAGCCAGGAAGTTACGGCAGGCAGGCAGGGTAACCGGGGGACCAAAATCTCCGCCCATACAGTCAACTGCGATGGTAATCATGCAGGGTAAAGGGGATGAAGTGGATTCACGGAGCTAAGCGCGTGGACAAGAAAAAAGCCCGAGGCTACAGTCGATGCAGCTTCGGGCTTGAGGCTGACCCGCGCGGGTCAGGCTTCTGATTTAGTCTTGATGACTTTGCGGCCACGGTAAAAGCCGGTCGGGCTGATATGGTGACGCAAATGGATTTCGCCAGTGGTTGGCTCCACCGCAATGCCGGGCACGACCAGCGCGTTGTGCGAACGGTGCATGCCGCGCTTGGAGGGGGACTTTTTGTTTTGCTGAACTGCCATGGTTGGCTCCTGGTCAAATCGGCTGCAGGCGAGGCAGCGCCGTCGGTTAATCGAATGGTGCAAAAAGCACAGCTTGCACCTAAGCCCTCCATTATAGCGTCTGGCAGCATGTGTTCGAGCGCTTAGCTTTTTGGCGTTTTGAGTTGCGCCAGCTTGGCAAAGGGGCTGGGCCGCTCGGCCTGGGTTTCAAAATCGGCGTCTGCTGCCGACAACTTCAGATCACCAGGACATTTTTCATGCTTGGGCGACACGGGTAAGGCCATCAGCAGTTCGTCTTCGACCAGTTCGAGCAGGTCAAACTGGGGGGAAATAACCAGCAAATCCTCCTGCGAGTCCTCGTCCTGCGCCAGGGCCGCCTCCTCGGATTCGACAAAGCGAAAATCACGGTCAAATTGGACCCGCGTGCTTACCGGCTCCAGACAGCGCTGGCACACCAGTTCGATATCCACATGCCCTTGCAACTGCAACCACGGCACCGACTTGCCCGCAGCGTCCTCACGCATACTGCCTAGCGCCTGGAAATACACCATGCCATCGGCCAGACCCTGCACTGCTTCGTCTGCCAGGCGGGGCAATTGCGCCAAAGGACACTGGCCTTGCAGCGGCACCGCCTCCAGCGCGAGGGCTGTAACGGATAATTTGCGATGAGCGCTAGAGGTAAGCATGGCCGCAGTGTAAGAGAATCAGGGCATGCAAAGCTCCGCCCCCCGCGCCCTGATTCTGGCCTCCACCTCGCGCTATCGCCAAACCCTGCTGCAGCGCCTGCAACTGCCCTTTTCAGTGCAGGCACCTGGCGTGGATGAAACGCCAATGGCCGGCGAACCCCCTGCGGCACTGGCCAGCCGCCTGGCCCTGGCCAAGGCAAGCGCAGTGGCCGCCGCAGCGCCCCATGCGGTGGTCATTGGTTGCGACCAGGTGGCCGACTTGCACGGCCAGGCCCTGGGTAAGCCGGGCAATTACGAAAATGCACTTAGCCAGTTGCGCGCCATGCGCGGCCAGACGGTGGTATTCCAAACTGCCATGGCGGTACTGTGCCGGGAAAGTGGATTTTGCGAAGAGGCGCTGGTGGCGGTGCGTGTGGTGTACCGCGAGGCATCGGACGCGCAATTTGATTTTTACCTGCGTGCCGAGGCGCCGTATGACTGCGCCGGCAGTGTCAAAAGCGAGGGTTTGGGTATTGCATTGATGCACAGCATCGACAACGACGATCCTACGGCGCTCATTGGCCTGCCCTTGATACGCCTGAGCGCCATCCTCGGCCGTGCAGGCATACCGGTGTTGGGGTATTGATGAAACCGGCTGCCAGCCCGCACAGTCAAAAGCGCATGGGCACGCTGTACCTGGTGCCTACGCCTTTGGATTTTGGCTGCGACGGCCAGGGGCCATTGGACGAGGTACTGCCCCAAGCGACCATCGTGCGCGCCGCAACGCTGCAGCACTGGGTCTGCGAAAACGCCAAATCTGCACGCGGCTTTATCAAACGCATAGGCGAAGTTAGCCCGCTTTGCGCCAGTATCCAGGAGCAGCAATTACAAGAAATGCCGCGCGAGGTCCATAAAAAGGGCGATACCGGCTTTGATGCGCGTAGTTTGCTCGCGCCGGCTTTGCAGGGCCTGGATATGGGTTTGCTCAGCGAAGCGGGCATGCCGGCGATAGCCGACCCGGGCGCCTCGGTGGTGCGCGCCGCCCATACGCTGGGCATCGAAGTGCAGCCCTTGATTGGCCCGGTATCCCTGATGCTGGCGCTGGCGGCCAGTGGCCTCAATGGGCAGAACTTTGCGTTTGTGGGCTATGTGCCCAGCGAACCGGCTTTGCGTGCCCAGCGCATCAAGGCCTTGGAAACGCTGGCCCTCAAGACGGGGCAAACCCAAATGTTTATTGAAACGCCCTACCGTAACGAAGCCGTATTGCGCACGCTGTTGGAGGTACTGCAAGCGGGCACGCGCTTGGCGGCTTCCATGGGTTTAACCTTAGAAAAATGCCGCCACTACAGCGGCACACCCACCGACTGGAAGCGCGAACGCTGGGCGCTGAACAACCAAACGCCCGCGGTGTTCGCCATCGGTCCTTAAGGCCAAGGGCCGCTCGGGTCTGGCTGGTACCTAGCGCAGCCCGGGTGCGTAGCGCAAAGCGCTGGCCATAGATTCGCCCATCGACGCGCCAAAGCGCTTGACTAAGCGCTCGGCCACGTTTTCGCGGCGGGTGTAATCGATGATTTCGGGCGCTTTGACGACTTCGCGGGCCACGTAATCGAGGTTCCCCAAATGATCTGCCAAGCCCATATTTACCGCCTGTTCGCCCGTCCAGAACAAGCCGCTAAAGGTGTCCGGCGTCTCTTTCAAGCGTTCTCCGCGCCCGGCTTTGACGGCGCTAATGAACTGCTGGTGAATTTGATTCAGCATGGACTGTGCGAATTCTTTTTGCTTTTCCGTTTGCGGACTAAAGGGATCGAGAAAGCCCTTGTTCTGGCCTGCGGTCATCAAGCGGCGCTCCACGCCCAGCTTATCCATCAGGCCGGTAAAACCAAAACCGTCCATCAATACGCCGATGCTGCCCACCACGCTGGCCTTGTCCACAAATATTTGGTCGGCGGCAACCGCTATGTAGTAGGCCGCAGAGGCACAGGTCTCTTCCACGACCACATACACCGGCTTGTTGTGCAAGGCCTTGAGACGGCGGATCTCGTCATTCATGATGCCCGCCTGCACCGGGCTGCCGCCGGGCGAATTGATCAGCAAGACCACGGCCTGCGCGCCTTGGTCCTCAAACGCACTGCGCAGAGACGAAATCACCGCCTCGGCACTGGCGTCAGCTCCCGAGGCGATCTCGCCCTTGATTTCCACCACCGCCGTGTGCGCACGGGTGACGTCGGCGTTATGCATGCTGCCGGTGCGGTCCACGCCTAGCCAGATCAGTGCGGCAAAAAACATGAGCCAGGCCAGGCGCATGCCGTATTTCCAGCGCCGAGCAGTGCGCTGCTCGGTGAGGCTGTCTTGCATCCACTTTTCGATGAAGCTACGCTCCCAGGCTGAGCCGGCGGCGCCAGGCTGGCTATCGTTCGCTTGCGCTGCAGCGGCCTCCTGGGTGGACTTGGGGGCTGCGGGATCGGTAAATACGGGCTCTGTCATAGGAGATCGGGATGCGGTAGAAATTGCGGCCCAGTATGCCAGCCTACCAAGCCGTCCTGCTCGGAGAGGGCAATTTTGACCAAGGCACCACGGCAGGGCCCATTCATACAACGTCCGGTATCGGGTGCGTACAGCGCGCCATGGGTGGCGCAAATCAACCATTGGCCCGTGGTATCGAAAAAGCGGTTTACTTGAAAGTCCATTTCCATAGCCACGTGGCTGCAGCGGTTCAGGTAAGCGTGCACTTCTCCCTTGAAGCGGATGGCAAAAGCCCAGCAACTTTGCCCTTGGTAGAGCACGTCAAAGGGCACCGCCAGGCCGCGTTCTTGCAGGTCGGCAGAATCACAGAGCGGGATTAGCGTGGAGGTCAAGCGTGTTCCAGCATCCAGCGGTGCAGGCCCCAGGCCGAATCGGCAATATACAAAGGCTGGAGCGCGGCCAAGGCACTGGCGTCATGGGCCCCGTAGTTCACACCGACGCTGGCGCAGCCAGCATTGGCCGCCAGTTGCAAGTCGTGTGTGGTGTCGCCCACCATCAAGGTGCGCTCGGGCGATACACCCATTTCGGCCATCAGCTCATGCAGCATGCGCGGATGCGGCTTGCCCGCTGTTTCATCAGCGGTCCGGCTGGCATGGAACAGGTCTTTCAGTTCCACATGCGCCAAAGCCTGGTCCAGCCCCCAACGGCTTTTCCCGGTGGCCACCGTCAGAAAATACTGGCGCGCTTTCAATTCGGCCAGCATCTCCAGTACGCCGGGGAACAAGCTGATCTGATCCTGCTCGCGACCATAGTGGTGTTTATAGCGCTCACCCAGCAAGGGGTATTTCTCTTTTGGCACATCCGGCGCCGCGTGGGCCAAAGCCTGGCCCAGGCCTAGGCCGATCACGTATGCTGCGTCCTTGTCGCTCGGTACGCTACCACCCACATCGCGCACCGCACCCTGGATGGAGCGCACGATGATGGCCGTCGAGTCAAACAGGGTGCCATCCCAATCGAAAGCGATCAGGTCAAAGCGGCGCTTGGAAACGGAATTCATAATGCATCAGGCTGCTTGGCAGCGGTGGCAAAGGCGTCGATGGTAGCAAGCGCAGCGGGCAGGCGGGCTTGCAAAAATGGCAGCAGTTCAGCGGCCAGCGGCGCGTGCAAGTGCATCTCCTCGCCACTGGTCGGGTGGGTAATTTGCAAGCGCCAGGCATGTAAAAACATGCGCTTGAGCGGCACCGCACCGCGCGCCCAGGCTTTGTTGTCCTCAAAATTGCCGTATTTATCGTCCCCCGCAATCGGCAAGCCTTCGGAAGCCAGGTGCACCCGAATCTGGTGGGTACGGCCGGTTTTGATGGTCACCGCCAACAAGCTCATCGCCTGCGCCGCCCCCGGCGCGCTGCGCGCCAGCACCTTCACCAAGGTCACCGAGGGCAGACCGTCCGGGTCGTCACGCGTAACCACTTTGACGCGGCGCTCGCCCTCGCCCGTGCCACCCACGCTCTCCAATAAGTATTTGTGCAGCGGCTTGTCCAAGACTTTTTTATGCGCGGGCCAATCGCCCAACACCAACGCCAAATAGGTTTTACCGGTTTGCCGTTGCCGGAACTGTTCCTGCAAATGTTTCAGCGCGCTGCGCTTTTTCGCCACCAGCAAAATACCGCTGGTTTCCCGGTCCAGGCGATGCACCAACTCCAAAAAGCGCGCCTGGGGCCGGGCCATGCGCAGCTGCTCGATCACACCAAAACTCACGCCCGAACCACCATGTACCGCCACGCCCGCGGGCTTGTCCAGTGCCAAAAAAGCCTCGTCTTCGCGCATAACGGTAAAGCTGCGGCTGGGTGGGGCTTGGGCCGACAGTGCGGCCATGGTGGCCGCCTTGTCCTGTGCCCGCTCGGACACCCGCACCGGCGGCAGCCGCACGACATCGCCGACCTGCACCCGGGTAGCGGCGCCCGCGCGGCCCTTGTTCACCCGCACCTCGCCGCTGCGGATGATGCGGTAAATATGCGTCTTGGGCACGCCTTTGAGCTGGCGCATCAGGTAATTGTCCAGCCGCTGATCGGCCTCATCGTCGCTCACCGTCAGCCATTGCGCAGCCGGTGTGGCCGGGCTGGCCGGGCCACCAGCAGATGCTTCGGGTTTGACCCCTATAATGTGTTTCACTAGCGACTTGCTGTAAGTGGTTGATTTGGTTGGAGTTTAGTCCACACCCCCGCAGACAGCTCGGCTAGAAGGTCGATGCCGCCCTGTTGCATAGCCCGCAAACCACCGCTCAGCTGCGTGTGGTGGCCGGCACGCAGCGAGGTCAAGCCTACGAATTGAACCACTGAATCGGAATACCCCAAACCCTCAGACCCATTTTTCTGGGGGCGGAATGCAACGAGATGTTTGTGTTGATGCAACTGTTAAACCTGTGCCTGCGGAGCGTTAGCGTTCCGCTATTGGGCGCGCGTCGGCTGTTTAAAACCTTGGCCAAGTGCCAAGCGCATCCCCTCGTCACCATCCCTGCGCCTATGCTTCGGCACCTTGTGTAGTCGAAGCTCTCCGGCAATTCCTCCACAGTTCAATCCGTTCGTCCAGGCATCGTTTGCCCCTTTTGGGCAGGTGATAACTCGTAAAGGACCACAGCATGAAACGGATGCTAATTAACGCAACCCAGGCAGAAGAACGCCGCCTGGCGATTGTGGATGGACAAAAATTACTCGACTATGAAATCGAGATCGAGGGGCGCGAACAGCGCAAGGGCAATATTTACAAAGCGGTCGTGACCCGGGTGGAGCCCTCGCTCGAAGCCTGTTTTGTGGACTACGGCGAAGACCGCCACGGCTTTTTGCCATTCAAAGAAATTTCGCGCCAGTACTTCAAAGAAGGCGTTTCAGTAAGCCAGGCGCGCATCCAGGACGTGATCCGCGAAGGCCAAGAACTCCTGGTCCAGGTGGAAAAAGAAGAGCGCGGCAACAAGGGCGCAGCCCTGACGACCTATGTCTCCCTGGCTGGCCGCTATGTGGTTTTAATGCCTAACAACCCCCGTGGCGGTGGCGTGAGCCGGCGCATCGAGGGTGAGGACCGTTCGGAC
>CAMBFO010000018.1 GCA_945865675.1 Comamonas sp. lk | reverse complement strand
GCTGCGCCGCACATATCGAACTTCATCTCGTCCATTTCGGACGCGGGCTTGATCGAGATGCCGCCACTGTCAAAGGTAATACCTTTGCCCACAATCACCGCCGGGGCTTTGGCTTTGGCCGCGCCCTCGTAGCGCAGCACGATAAAGCGTAAGGGCTGGTCAGAGCCCTGGGCTACAGCCATAAATGAGCCCATACCCAACTTGGCCACTTCGCGCGGCCCGAGCACGGTGCAGCTAATTTTGGGGTGCTTGGCCAGGGCCTGGGCGGCACCGGCTAAATCGGTGGGGGTGGCCAGGTTGGCCGGGCGATTGGCCCATTCTTTGGCCAGTTCTACCCCGGCGACTACGGCCACGGTCCGGTCAAACACGGCTTTGACCTCGGCCAGCTTAGGCACTGCGATCAGGGCTTTTTGCAGACTGCGCGGCTGCGGCTTGGATTTGCTGGTGGTATAGACATAGGTGCCATCGGCCACCGCGAGCACGGCGGCGCGCACCGCGTCCGCGCTGGCGGCTCCGGCAAAACACACCACCAGGCGCTTAAGACTGGCCGATTTACCCAGGCCCAGGGCCGCTTGCAAGGCGCTTTTGATCTGGCGGGCTTTGCCCTCACCGGCGCTGGCCAGCACCACGCGCACGGCGGCGCACTGGCTGGGGCGGTACAAGGCCAGGCATTTGCCCACGCCAGTTTCCAGGTCACCCGACTTGAGGGCGCCGCCCACCAACTGGGATACCTCGTCTTTTGCCGGTTTAAAGTCTTTCGGCACCAGCACCACGAGCAAGTCACACTTCTCGGTGGCGGCGGCAGCCATTTCCAAGGCTTTGATTTCAAAGTTCATAATTGGCCCTTTCTACGGCGTCCATGTTATTCCATTCCTCCATCCGCAAGGAACTCGCGCGCACCTTTGGTGCCACCTTGGTAATTCTGGTTACCGTGGTAATGACCACGACCGTGATCCGGACACTGGGCGAGGCCACCCGTGGCATGTTTAACCCCACGGATGTGATGATGATCATGGGCTACTCGGTGCTGTCCCAACTGCCAGCGATTTTGTCTTTCAGCCTATTTTTAGCCATTGTGAGCGTGCTGACACGCATGTACCGCGACAGCGAAATGGTGATTTGGCTGTGTAGCGGCCGGGGACTTACCTCGCTGGTGCGCCCGCTTTTGCGCTTTGCCTGGCCGGTTTTTGTGCTGATTCTGATCCTGGCCTTGCTGGTCTTGCCCTGGGCTTTCAGCCAGATTGAAGACTTGCGCGACCAATACCAAAAGCGCAGCGATGTCTCCCGGGTAGAGCCTGGCCAGTTCCAGGAGTCGGCCAATGGCGACAAGGTGTTTTTTATAGACAAAGACAGCTCCAACAAAGAGCAAGGTATCAATGTGTTTATGGTGACGCGCGAGCGCGGTCTGGAAACCGTCACGTCCGCTGACCGGGGCACGGTAGAGGTCGATGACGGACAAAAACGCCTGGTACTTGAAAACGGGCAGCGCGTGGAAATCGCTATGGATACCCGCCAAAGCAGTTTCAGCACGTTCGAGCGTTACACCATCAAGCTGGGCTTTGACGCGCCTAGCACCCGCAATTTCGTACCCGCTTCGACCCTTGCCACCACCGATCTTCTGGCCTCGCCCTTGCCTGCGCACCGGGGCGAACTGGTCTGGCGCGCGGGGTTTTTTCTGGCTGCCATCAATGTGATTTTTTTGGGACTGGCGGTCTCGGGCTTTAACCCGCGGGTCGGGCGTGCCAGCAACCTGGTGTTTGCCTTTATGACCTACCTGGTGTATTTCAATCTGCTGGCCCTGGGGAAAAACTGGGTGGAAACCGGCCAAATGTCGGCGGCGCAACTCTTGCTCTATTTACATGGCGGGGTGTTTGCGCTGAGTCTTGTTTGGCTCACGGTACGCCACAACCATTGGGCCTTGCGCCTTCCCGCAGGCTGGCGCAAGGGATTGCGCCCGTGAGAACCCTGCGCAAATTGCTTTACGTCGAGGTGCTGGCTGCGGTGGCCCTGGTCATCTTTGCCTTTAGCGCCTTGTTTTTGTTTTTTGACCTGAGCGATGAGCTCAATGCGATACAAAGCGACAAGACGCTGGGCTACACCGTCAGCAAAGCGCTGATCTATGTGGCCTTGATGATCCCCAGCCATCTGTACGAGCTGATGCCGATTGCGGTGTTAATCGGCACTATTTTTGTCATGGCACGGCTGGCGCAAAGTTCAGAATTCACTATTTTGCGTACCAGCGGGCTAGGGCCCTGGCAGGCGCTACGCGCGCTGATGGTGCTGGGCCTGGGTTTTGTCACCCTGACGTTTGCGCTAGGCGACTATCTGGCGCCGCTGGCAGATAAAACCGCCCAGGCCATCAAAGCCCAGGCGCTGGGCCAGATATCCCTGGGCCGCACCGGTGCCTGGATCAAAGACAAGCAGCCCTACAGCAGCTTTTCAGTGAACGTGGGCGCCTTGGAGGGCACTACCGGCATGAAGGGCATCCGTATTTTTGAACTGGACAACAAAGGGCATATCGTCTCGGTGATGCAAGCCAGCGCAGGCGAATTCGGGCCCGGACAGTCCTGGTCCTTGCAAGAAGTGACACGCACCGAATTCATGAATATGGGTACGCCGCAAGCACAGTCCAACACCACCCGCCACGCGCAGCTGAGCTGGATTAACCATATCAGCGCCGAAATGGTGGCCTCGGCCCTGCTGCGCCCGGAGCGCATGGGCACGCTTGAATTGTTTCAGTACGTGAGCCACCTCAATGCCAACGGGCAGTCGGCGCAAAAATACGAAATTCAGTTTTGGAAAAAAGTTTTTTACCCCCTAAGTTGTCTGGTCATGGTGATGCTGGCCCTCCCGTTTGCCTATTTGCACTTTCGCAGCAGCGGCACCACGCCCATGGTGTTTGTTGGCGTGATGGCCGGTATCAGCTTTGTGCTGCTCAACAACCTGGTGGGCGATCTGGGCTATTTGCAAGGCTGGCAAGCCTGGTTTACCGCCGCCCTGCCCGGCCTGATTTATTCCTTTATTTCCCTCGCAGCCTTTGCTTGGCTGGTGGCACGCCAATGAACCCATCCGGCCAGCGCGCGACCCGCGCTATCGTCTTGTTCGCCCACGGTTCGCGCGACCCCTTGTGGCACCGGCCTATCCAGGCGGTGGCCGATGCCATAGCCTTGCGCGCGCCGGCGACGCCAGTGGCTTGTGCGTATTTGGAGTTGAGCACGCCCGATCTACCCACCGTGTGCGAGGGCCTTATCAGCCAAGGCGCCAGCGCACTGACTATCGTCCCCATGTTCCTGGGCGTGGGCAAGCACGCGCGGGAGGACTTGCCGGCACTGATGACGCAATTGCGCCAGCAATGGCCAGCAATCGATTTCCAATTGCAGGCCGCCGTGGGCGAAAACCCGCGCCTGATTGCTTTGCTGGCAGACATTGCCCTGGCTTAGTCTCAGGTTTGAAATTGAAATTAATGCATAATGAATGGATTCTTTAGCTTAATTTAGTTATGAATCTTCACCAATTTCGCTTTGTGCAGGAAGCCGTTCGGCACAACCTGAACCTGACCGAAGCGGCCAAGGCCTTGCACACCTCCCAGCCCGGAGTTTCCAAAGCGATCATCGAGTTGGAGCAAGAGCTGGGCATAGAAATCTTCACCCGCCACGGCAAGCGTCTCAAGCGCGTGACCGAGCCGGGGCGCCTGGTGGTCAGCAGCATCGACCGGATACTGCGCGAGCTGGGCAATCTCAAGCGCATCGGCGAGCAGTACAGCCAGGAGGACAGCGGCACCTTGTCGATTGCCACCACCCATACCCAGGCGCGCTATGTGTTGCCCGAAAAAGTGGCCAGCCTGCGCAACAGCTTCCCCAAAGTCAATGTCAGCCTGCACCAGGGCGCGCCCGACCAGGTAGCGCGCATGCTGATTGACGAAGTAGCCGAGATCGGCATCGCCACCGAGTCCTTGGCCTCTTACCCCGAACTGGTGACCCTTCCTTGCTACGAATGGCAGCATATGCTTGTCATGCCGGTGGAGCATCCCTTGGCGGGACGCAGCCGCATCACCCTGGAAGACGTGGCCGCTGAGCCTTTGATTACCTACCATCCCTCGTTCACCGGCCGCACCAAAATCGACGCCGCATTCGCAGCGCGTAAGCTGCACCCGCGCATTGCGCTCGAAGCGATTGATTCTGACGTGATCACCACCTATGTCCGCCTGGGCCTAGGTTTAGGCATCGCCGCCGAAATGGCAATGCGCGACTTACAACTAGAAGGCGGCAAAAGCGGCTTGGTGGTGCGGCCTGCCGGCCATTTGTTTGGCCAAAATATGACGCGCGTCGCGTTCAAGCGCAGTGCATATTTGCGCAATTTTGTGTACACATTCGCCGAGCTGCTCAGCGAGCGTCTCAGCCGCCAAACCATAGAACGGGCAATGGGCGGGCATTTCACTGATTCGGACATCTAAGACACCTCGCCCTCCAGCCATTACACCTCCTTTGCCACCATGCCCCATAGCACCCCGGCCAGCCCTGTTTTTCCCACCCCAAGCCTGCGCAGCCGCCTGCCGGACGTGGGCACCACGATATTCACCGTCATGTCAGCGCTGGCCACAGAGCACCAATCGGTCAATCTGGGTCAGGGCTTTCCTGACTTTGCCTGCGACCCTGCTTTGCTGGACGCCGTCAGCCAAGCCATGCACCGGGGTCACAACCAGTACCCGCCCATGGCCGGCGTGCTGGCCCTGCGCGAAGCGGTGGCCGACAAAATCCAAGCACTGTACGGGCGCGGCTACCGCGCCGCGGACGAGATCACCATTACTGCCGGGGCGACGCAGGCGATTATTTCTATCGTGCTGGCTGTGGTGCATCCTGGCGACGAAGTCATCGTGCTCGAGCCCTGCTACGACAGCTATTTACCCAATATCGCACTGGCGGGTGGCGTGGCGGTGCGCGTGCCCTTAACACCGGGCACTTTTCGTCCTGACTTCGACAAGATCGCAGCAGCCATGACGCCCCGTACGCGCTGCATCATCATCAATTCACCCCACAACCCAAGCGGCACCATCTGGCGCCGCGAAGATATGCTGCGCCTGCAAGAGATTTTGGCGCCCACTGAGGTGCTGCTGATCAGCGACGAGGTGTATGAACATATGGTCTTTGACGGCGCGCCCCACGAAAGCGCGGCCCGCTACCCCGGCCTGGCGGCCCGCAGTTTTATAGTGTCCAGCTTTGGCAAAACCTACCATGTCACCGGCTGGAAAGTCGGTTTTGTGGCGGCCCCGGCATCGCTTACCGCCGAACTGCGCAAAGTACACCAGTTCAACGTGTTTACCGTGAACACGCCGGTGCAGTACGGCTTAGCCGCTTTTATGCAAGAGCCTGCCCGCTACTTGGAATTGCCTGCGTTTTACCAGCGCAAGCGCGATCTGTTTCGTCAGGGCTTGGCGCAAACCCGCTTTCGACTGCTGCCCAGCGAAGGCACGTTTTTTCAGTGCGCAGAAATCTCTGAAGTCAGTGATATGAGCGAGGCCGAGTTTTGTCGTTGGTTGACCATAGATATTGGCGTTACCGCCATTCCGATGTCCGCTTTTTTCCGCGATGCCTTTGACCAAAAAATAGTGCGCTTTTGCTTTGCCAAAGAAGAATCTACCCTGCGCAAAGGCCTAGAACGCTTAGCCCAGCTGTAGTGCGCAAGGGTGCCGGCCAGCCTTTTGCACTGTTTGAATTGATTATTTGATGTTTGATTGAAAGTACCCACAGCATGTCCCTAACTATTAGCGCCCATACCGACCGCTTTGCCACCGCGCCTCAAATCGACCCGAATGACATGGCCGCCATCGCGGCGCAAGGCTTTAGCACCGTGGTGAACAACCGCCCCGATGGCGAAGGCGGGCCGGACCAACCCAGCTCCGACGCCATGGCGCTAGCGGCGCAGGCGGCGGGTTTGCAATACCACTATTTGCCAGTCATCAGCGGCCAAATTACGCCCGAGCAAGTGGCCAGCTTTGCCGCCATCGTGGCCGCCTCGACTGGCCCAGTGCTGGCCTTTTGCCGCAGCGGCGCGCGCTCGACCACTATCTGGCACATGGGCCGCTAAGGGGCTTTAACTGCCCAGCTGCGCCCAGGCTTTTTCCAGGCGCTTGACGCTCACCGGTTGGGGCGTGCGCAATTCCTGCGCAAACAAACTGACGCGCAACTCTTCCATCAGCCAGCGGAACTCGGCCATGCGTTCATCGACCGCGCCTTTGCGCTCGGCCACCAATCGCCAATAACGCTGCTCCAGCGGGCGCAACTCGGCCAGCCGGGCAGCATCGCGCGCCGGGTCCGCGCGGTATTTTTCCAAACGCAAGGTGACGGCTTGCAGATAGCGCGCCAAATGCTGCAAGCGCGGCCAGGGCGTAGTCTGCAAAAAGCGCTTGGGCACCAACCGCTGCACTTGCACGCTGGCATCCTCGCAAGCGGGCGCGGCGTTTTTGCTGTCTTTGATTTTGCGCGCCGCGTTTTGGTACTCCAGCAATATCGTCAAAGCTATGCGCGCCACTTCGTTAGCAATCAAGGTCAAGCGCCCTCTGCCTTCTTCAAAACGCTTTTGAAATGCCGCAGCGTCCGTAGGCAAAGGCTCCAGCAAAAACGCCCGCTCCAGCGCCAGCGCGATGATCTGGGCTTTGAGCTCTTCCACCGTCCCACCCGCAGCGTTACTGCCATCGACCTTACCGACTTGCATGAAAGCGGCGCCCATTTTTTGCAAGTCCGGGATGTTCTTTTCCAAGTACTTGATCGCGTCCTTCAGTTGCAAAGCAAACAAGCGTGCCAAGCCACTGCGGTGCTTGCTTGCGGCCATCTGTGGCTCGTCAAACACTTCCAGCGTCACGGCGTCGCCACCATCAACCAGGGCCGGAAAGCCGATGACCGCATGGGCGCCTTTGCGTATTTCCAGCAATTCGGGCAGCGGGCCAAAAGTCCAGGCGGTGTAGCGCTGTTCGCCACTGTGCAACTGCGCGCCGGGGCCGCCCTGTTCTCGCCCGACCGACGCCACAGCTTGTTTATCTGCAGCGCCGGGCTGCGGCTTGTCGCCTTGCGCAGCTACAGGCTGCAAAGGCGCTTGGCCTTTGGGCGCAGGCGCCGGTACGGTATCACTCAGTTTGAGCGCGGCCAGCGCCTGAAAAGCGCCACGCGCCTGCGAGCCCCATTGCGCCTTGAGTGCGCCCAGGTTGCGCCCCTGCCCCAACTGCCGCCCATGCTCATCGACAACGCGCATGTTCATAAAGAAATGCGCAGGCAGCATGTCCACCTTGATATCGGCCCGCACAATATCCATCGCGGTGGCCTCGCGTACCAGTTTGAGCAAAGCATCAACCAGGCCACCGGCGCCAAAGCGTTCGGCCGCATTCAATACTTCGGCCATGCGTGCGGCCGTATCGGGCAAGGGCACCAGGCGCGAGCGCGGCCTTTGGTGCAAGGTCTTGAGCAAGGCCTGCACTTTGTCTTTTAGCATGCCGGGCACCAACCATTCGCAACGCTCTTCGTTCACCTGGTTGAGCACAAACAAGGGCACCGTGACCGTCACGCCATCACGCGCATCGCCTGGCGCATGCAAATACGCAGCCGCGCAATCCACGCCGCCTAAGCGCACCGTCTTTGGAAACTGGCTGGTGGTAATTCCCGCCGCCTCATGGCGCATCAGCTCTTCGCGGGTCAGCAGCAAGAGCGTGGGCTGCTTTTTAACTTCCTCGCGGTACCAGCGCTCACAGCTGTAGCCGCTGCACACATCGGCGGGCAGTTGTTGGTCGTAAAAAGCGTAAATCAAGGCCTCATCCACCAGCACGTCCTGGCGCCGTGCTTTGTGCTCCAGATCCTCAACTTGTTGGATCAATTTCAGGTTGGCCGGCAAAAAAGGCAGGGCCGTATCCCACATACCTTCGACCAGCGCCTGGCGGATAAAAATTTCGCGCGCGCCCGCCATATCGAGGCGGCTGTAGTTCACGCGCCGGCCGCTATAGACCACCATGCCATACAGGGTGGCCCGCTCCAGCGCCACCACTTCAGCCGCTTTTTTCTCCCAATGCGGATCCAGCAACTGTTTTTTCAGCAAATGGCCACCCACTTGCTCCACCCATTGCGGCTCAATCGCTGCAATACCGCGTCCAAATAAGCGCGTAGTCTCAACCAGCTCGGCCGCAATAATCCAGCGTCCCGGCTTCTTCACCAAATGCGCTCCCGGATGCGGGAAAAACTTGATGCCGCGTGCGCCCAGGTATTCACCTTGCTGGCCTTCGGCCTCGAGCTTGCAGCCGACATTGCCCAGCAAACCGGCCAGCATCGATAGGTGCAATTGCTCGTAGGAGGCAGGCGTCATATTGATACGCCATTGGTGTTCGGCCACCACGGTGAGCAGCTGGCTGTGGATGTCTTTCCATTCCCGTAAGCGGCGCACGCTGACAAAGTTTTGCCGCAGCAATTGCTCAAACTGGCGGTTGCTCAGCTTGTGCGCACCGCTCACTTCGGCTTTATCACCACGCGCCGCGCCAATCCATTTCCACAACTTCAGGTAACCGGAAAATTCGCTCTTTTCGTCGTCAAACTTGGCATGCGCCTGGTCCGCCTGCTGTTGCGCATCCATAGGCCGGTCGCGCACATCCTGCACGCTCAGCGCCGAGGCGATGATCAGCACCTCGTCCAGCGCCTCGCGCTGGCGTGCTTCCAAAATCATGCGTCCTACGCGCGGGTCCAAGGGCAGGCGCGCCAGTTCCTGGCCCAGGGGCGTGAGTTCGTTGGCATCATCCACCGCGCCCAACTCTTGCAGCAATTGGTAGCCGTCTGCAATCGCCCGGCCCGAGGGGCGCTCCAAAAACGGAAAGTCCTCGACCGCGCCCAGGCGCAGCGACTTCATGCGCAATATCACTCCAGCCAACGAGGAGCGCAGTATTTCGGGGTCGGTAAAGCGTTCGCGTCCGGCGAAGTCTTTGTCTTCGTACAAGCGTATGCAAATGCCATCGGCCACCCTACCGCAACGCCCGGCGCGCTGGTTGGCCGAGCTTTGGCTGATTGGCTCGACCAATAATTGCTCTACCTTGCTGCGAAAGCTGTAGCGCTTGATGCGCGCCGTGCCGCTGTCGATCACAAAGCGGATGCCGGGCACCGTCAGCGAGGTCTCGGCCACATTGGTGGCCAGCACAATGCGCCGGCCGGTGTGGCCTTCAAAAATCCGGTCTTGCTCGGCTTGGCTTAATCGGGCAAAAAGCGGAAGCACTTCGCAATTTCGCAAGACCGGCTGGTGGCTTAGGTGGCGGCGTAAATGGTCTGCCGCTTCGCGGATTTCGCGTTCGCCGGGCAGGAATACCAAGATGTCGCCGGCAGCGCCGCCGCGCCACAGTTCATCCACGCCGTCGGCAATCGCGTCATTCACGTCGTAGTCGCGCCGCTCTTCAAAAGGCCGGTAACGCTGCTCCACGGGAAACATGCGCCCCGAGACCATGATGACGGGCGCTGGCGTTAGCGTTTTCGCGTCTTGCGTGCCTTGCAGACTGGCAAAGTGGTCGGCAAAGCGCTGCGCGTCTATCGTGGCGGAGGTAACGATGACTTTCAGGTCGGGCCTGCGCGGCAGAATTTGGCGCAAATAGCCGAGTAAAAAGTCGATGTTCAGGCTGCGTTCATGCGCCTCGTCGATGATCAGCGTGTCATAAGCTTGCAATAGCGGGTCGGTCTGCGTCTCGGCCAGCAAAATGCCGTCGGTCATCAGCTTGACTGAAGCATCGCGGCTTAAACGGTCCTGAAAACGTACTTTGAAGCCCACCACCTCACCCAAAGGCGTGTGCAGTTCTTCCGCAATACGCTTGGCCACGCTGCTGGCGGCGATGCGGCGCGGCTGGGTGTGGCCTATCAGTTTGCCCCGTGGGGCTGGTTTGCCATGGGGCAACACTTTGGGGTAATTGCAAAGGCCCCGCCCCATGGCCAGCGCGATTTTGGGCAATTGGGTGGTCTTGCCCGAGCCGGTTTCACCGCAGACGATGATGACCTGGTGACGCCCCAGCAAGGCCATGATTTCCTCGCGCCGTGCGGATACGGGCAGGTTTTCAGGGAAGTCGATACGCAAGGTGGAGTCCATTTCCCTGATTATCGCCCAACTCACAGGCTCACAGGTTCACACAATTAAGTGAAACCGTGTTATAGGTGCTACACTTATCGCACATTCCACCGGGAGCCTGGCCATGTCCAACCTCACTGTTTCTCTAGACGACGAACTGATCAAACAAGCACGTATCCGCGTGGCCCAACAAGGCACCTCCTTAAGCGCCAAAGTGCGTGAACTATTGCAGCAGTACGTCAACGGCACGGATGACGCGACCAAGCGTCTGCGCGAAGAAGATACTGCCAGGCTCATGCTGGCCATCGAAAGTGCGACTTTGGCGACCCAAGCGCCTCTGCCATCCGCCCAATCAATGGCTAAGGCAACACTGCGGGGGGAACTTTATGCGGACGACTTTCGCGCCAAGGGCCGTAAGGCAAGTGGCCCCAGCATCGCTTCAGCGCCTCAGGAACCCCTGTGAGTATTTTTTTTGACACCAACGTTTTGGTGTATTGCACCGACACCACCGCACCAGAAAAGCAGACCATCGCAAGAGCGCTGGTGTCAACAGCCAGCGCCAGTGGTGATGCCATGGTGAGCACCCAAGTGCTGATCGAGCTATTTAATGTATTGGCCCGTAAGCAACAGATGCCGCCTGCGCATGCCAAAGCCCTGATCACGGCTTACACCGGCTGGTCGGTGGTACCCAGCGACGTTACGCTGGTAAGGGCAGCCATAGAAACGTCGATGCAACACCAGCTCTCTATATGGGACGCCATGGTCATTGAAGCAGCATTGCGCGGCGGCGCAAACACGTTTTACACCGAAGACCTGACCCACGGTCAACGTTTTGATACGCTAACCGTGGTGAATCCTTTTATCTGATAGCCACGCAGGCCCGACGCCCCGGTTTCGCTACATTAGTGCCACTCAGCCAGCCAACAGCCCACCCGCCACCCATGACCTCAGTCTTTAATTTCACCTTCGTGCCCTGGTTCAGGTCGGTGGCGCCCTATATCCACAAGTTCCGCCACCAGACCTTTGTGGTCGGCATTGCGGGCGAAGCGATTGCGGCGGGCAAGCTGCCGCACCTGGCGCAAGACCTGGCCATGATCCAAAGCATGGGTGTCAAAGTCGTGCTGGTACACGGCTTTCGACCCCAGGTGAACGAGCAACTCAAGGCCAAAGGCCACACGGCGAAGTATTCCCACGGGATCCGCATCACCGACGAAATCGCGCTCGATTGCGCGCAAGAGGCCGCCGGCCAGTTGCGCTACGAAATCGAAGCGGCCTTCAGCCAAGGGCTGCCCAACACGCCTATGGCCGATTCCACGGTGCGGGTGATCAGCGGCAATTTCATTACCGCGCGTCCGGTCGGGATCGTTGATGGCGTGGATTTCCAGAACTCCGGCGTGGTGCGCAAGGTCGATACCGCAGGCATCAGCAAAGTACTGGACATGGGGGCTATGTTGCTGCTCTCGCCTTTCGGTTTTTCGCCCACGGGCGAAGCCTTTAACTTAGCCATGGAAGAAGTCGCCACCTCAGTGGCCACGGCCTTACAGGCTGATAAATTGATTTTTCTGACTGAAGTGCCGGGCATCTTGCAGCGCCCGCACGAGCCGCCGGGCGAGGACAACCCAGTGGACACGGAACTGCCACTGGCCGCTGCGCAAGCCTTGTTGCTGGAGGCCCCCCCCGCCCGCGAGCCTGGCGATGTGGGCTTTTATTTGCAACATTGCGTTACCGCCTGCAAAGGCGGCGTCGAGCGTAGCCACATCATCCCCTACGCAGTGGATGGAGCGATCTTGCTGGAAGTCTATGTACACGACGGCATTGGCACCATGATCGTCGATGAAAAACTCGAAAGCCTGCGCGAGGCCACCGAAGACGATGTGGGCGGCATCCTCAAACTGATCGAGCCTTTTGAGAAAGACGGCACCCTGGTCAAACGCAGCCGTACCGAAATAGAACGCGATGCGTCCAGCTACACCGTGATCGAGCACGATGGCGTGATCTTCGCCTGCGCCGCGCTCAACCCCTACCCCGAGGGGCGCACTGCAGAGATGGCGGCGCTGACGGTATCGCCCGATGTACAAGGCCAGGGCGACGGCGAGCGCGTGCTCAAACGCATAGAGCAACGCGCCCGGGCGGCAGGATTGGAAAGTATTTTTGTGCTGACCACCCGCACCACCCACTGGTTTTTGAAACGCGGCTTTGTACTGGTGGACGCTGATTGGCTGCCCGATGCGCGCAAACGCAAATACAACTGGGACCGCAAGAGCCAGGTGCTGGTAAAAAAACTAAGTTAAATCGCTCTGGCTGTCGCCGCGTGCCAGCCCGCTATGGCGCCATGCGATCAGCGCGCCTGTGATGGCGACGTCGCAAAAACACAGGAAAGACCAGTTGGCAATCGAGCCACCCAGAAATGTCCAATCGACCGCTGTGCAATCGCCACTGCCTTTGAACACCATGGGGATCACACGCTGCAGCGGAAAGCTTTCAATCATGCCGTACAAATCCCGCCCACAGGTGAATACCTCGGGCGGATACCACTGCAAATAACTCTGGCGCGCGGCAACAAATGCACCAAAGCCAGAGGCTAGAAAAATCAAAATTCCAAAGCCAAGCCAAGCGCGCGGCGAACTGCGCGTCGTTGCGAACGCGGCAAGCAGCGCCACCAACACAAAGGCATAGCGCTGAACAATGCACATCGGGCACGGCTCGAGCCCGACTACATGCTGCAAGTACATACCAAAAGCCAGCAAACAGGCCACAACCATAGCGATCAGCCCGTAAATACGCCGCGGGTGGGCATCGAGCAGGTTAAAAAGCACTGTCACATGTTTTCCTAAAATTCAAACTTAGCCGAAGGCTTGGAGCGATTATCGGCCCGCAGCCCAGAGGGCCGCCAGCCAAAGGGAATAAGATCGCGCTTTAGTTCGCATGTTTTTCTGCGCTACATCAAAGGTTTTACTTCATGGCACGTACCGTCACCTGTATCAAACTCGGCACCGAGGCCGAGGGTCTGGATTTCCCGCCCTACCCCGGCGAATTGGGCAAGCGCATTTGGGAAGGCGTCAGCAAAGAAGCCTGGGCCGCTTGGCTCAAGCACCAGACCATGCTGGTCAATGAAAACCGCCTGAATTTGGCCGACGCGCGTGCCCGCCAATACCTGGCCCGCCAGATGGAAAATCATTTCTTTGGTAGCGGTGCCGATGCCGCGCAGGGCTACGTGCCGCCAACGGCCTGAGTCCGAACGAAAGTCCCGTGGCCGCCGGCGCCACATGCATTCTGGATACCGCTTTCGGAGTCGGTGCAGGGTTTTTACGCGCCTGGCAGGACTCTGCGGACATATTGCCGCGCCCGGCGCAGTTGCACTATGTGGGGCTGATGGAATCGGGCGATTGGCCTTTAGCCATCACAGCCCGGCCGCCTGCCACGGGCGCTGCATCGGGCCCACAGGCGCTTGCCCTGAGCCAAGCCCTTGGCGCCCTGTCCATAGGCAAAGGCCCCTCCCCTGGCTTTTACCGCTTGCCCTTTGACCAGGGTCGGGTGCTGCTGACTTTATGCCTTGGCCAGCGAGACACCAGCTTGGCCCAGTTGGTGATGCAAGCCGACCACATCGTTTTTGGGATGGACCAGGCATGGACTGCGGCCGAACTGCATCGCCTGCCAGCGCTGGCACGCCGGGGCAGCACACTGGCCTATGCTGGCGGGGCGAGGCAAGACGCTGACAGGCCGGCCCTCGATGCGGCCTTATGGAAGCCGCGTGGCGATGGAACCCTAGTTTTCGACCCGGCCTGGGCTTTGCGAAGCAGCCGTACGGCACCCGTTAGAGTGTTTGAAAAGCCCGGCCACTGCACGGTAATCGGCGCTGGAATTAGCGGGGCACTGGTAGCCCATACATTGGCCTTGCGTGGTTGGCAAGTCACCGTGCTGGAACAACAAGCGAGCCCCGCCGCCGGTGCATCCGGCCTGCCGGCAGGCTTGGTTAGCGCCAGTGGCAACTCGCCCGCCGACCCGCTGTATGGCCTCACCCGCAGCGCCTACCATCTGGCGCGCCAGATTTTGCATTCGATGCTGGTGCAAGGCGAAGACTGGGACGAAGGTGGCGCGATGCGCGTGTATGCGCCCGATGCGCAAAGACGCAAAACTAGCAACGGCCGAGTCGCCTTATCCGCAGACGCAGCAAGGCTTGCCAATACAAACGCGCGAAGCGAATGGCGCGCCGAAGCACTATGGCTTAAACCGCAAGCCTTGATACGCGCCTGCCTGTCCACCCCAGGCGTAAGGCTGCATTGCGAGGCCGCAGTGCAGCGCCTGCATTTTGAAAATGCGAAGTGGCATGCTTTGGATGCGCGGAGCCAACCCATTGCAAGCAGTGAACTACTGGTTCTGTGCAATGCCATGGATGCTGTGCGACTGCTGTCCAAGGCCGACGCAGTCGCAGCCGATCTCTCAAGCATCGCAGCGCGCCGCGCCCTCACACAGCTGCACCCCCTATACGGCAGCAACAGCAGTGGCCCGTCAAGGGACCTGCCAGGGAAACCGGCGCTTCCCGTACAGGGACATGGCCATTTCTTGCCCGCAGTGCCTGGCACACAGGGCTTGCAATGGCTGGCCGGCGCTGGCTTTGAAGCCGACGAAAGTGGCAGCGAAGCGGATTGCCATCAGGCTAACCTGGCGCGTGCTGCGCAATTGCTGCCTGACTTGACTGGCGCATTGCAAGCGCAATACAAAGCAGGCCATCTGAGCCTGTGGCGCGGGCAACGCTGCGTTTCGCACGACCGTTTGCCACTGGTGGGGCCGGCAACGACCAACGCAGAAAACGGCTTGTGGATGTGCCTGGCCATGGGCGCACGGGGGTTGACGTTTGCAGCCCTGTGCGCCCAATTGCTGACCGCGCGCCTCATGGCTGAGCCCTTGCCCTTGCCCAAGCGTTTGGCGCGCTTACTCGATGTGCAGCGCTTGCAAGGCCGGGACAGCTAAAGCTGCGATCAGCGGTTTTTCAGATAAGGTTTGCCCAAAGCAGCAGGTGCCACCGCACGGCCTACAAAACCGGCCAACAACACCACGGTCATCAGGTAGGGCAGCGCCTGAATGGCCTGCACCGGTACGGCGCCGACACCGGGGATATCCACGCCTTGCAGGCGCATGGCAATCGCATCTAACAAGCCAAACAGCAGGCAGGCGCCCAAGGTGCCCCAGGGTTTCCAGCGCCCAAAAATCAAGGCCGCCAGCGCCATAAAGCCGCGTCCGGCGGTCATATGCGCTGAAAAATTGGCGCTTTGCGCCAGTACCAGATAGCTTCCGGCCAAGCCGCACAAAAGCCCATTGATGGCCAAAGCCGCATAGCGCAGCCGCAGCACCGACACGCCGGCCGCATCGACCATGTGCGGGTTCTCGCCAACGGCGCGCAAATGCAGACCAAAACGGGTGCGGTACAGCACGTACCAGGCTAAGGGCACCAAAGCATAGGTGCAACACACCAGCAGGTTGTGGCCCAGCAGCGCCTGGCCGATCACCGGCCCCCACCAGGGCAGCGGCTGCACGGCCTGCACCAGCCATTGCCAATGCGCCTGCACACGCACATCCACCGACAGCGGCGGGGTTTGTCCGCCCTGCGCAAACCAGGCGATTCCCAGCACCACAGTCAGCCCAGCGGCGATGATATTGATGGCCACGCCGGACACTACCTGGTCGCCCGGATAGCTGACGCAGGCCAAAGCATGCAAGGACGAAAGCAACACGCCCACCACCATGGCGGCCAGCAGCGCCAGCGTGGTCGAGCCGCTAACAGCCCCCACCGCGCCCGCAGCAAAAGCGGCAAACAGCATCTTGCCTTCCAGCCCGATATCCACCACCCCCGAGCGCTCGGAAAACAAACCGGCCAGCGCACACAAAACCAAAGGCGTGGCCAGACGCACTGCCGAAGCCAGCACCGAGGCCACCAGTGTCTCATCCATGCTTTGCTCCCTGCAAGTTCAGTGCGCGCAACAGCGCGGCCAAAGGCCTGGCCACCACATAGCTCATAGCCCCTGAAAACAGCACCACAAAACCTTGCAGCATGACCACCATATCGCGGCTGAAACCGGGCACATCAAAAGCCACCTCGGCACCGCCTTGAAACAGCGCGCCAAACAAAACACTGGCCAGCACCACCCCCACCGGATGGTTGCGACCCATCAAGGCTACGGCGATGCCGGTGAAGCCGGCGCCGCCGACAAACTCCATCACGAGTTTGCCGCTTACGCCGGCCACTTCATTCATGCCGACCATGCCGGCCAGTGCCCCACTGATTGCCATAGCCAGCACAATATGCCGGCGCGGCCGGATACCGGCATAGGCTGCCGCCCCAGGACTGGAGCCTACGGCCCGTAGCCGGTAGCCGCTGCGGCTGTGCCACAGGAAAAAATACACCGCCACGCAGGCCAGCAAAGCCAGGAGCAAGCTGGCGTTCAGTGGCGAGCCGGGCCAATCGACTCCGGCTAAGGCCATGAGTTCGCGCGCCGGCAGCAGATGCGCCGAGGGTGCAAAGGCTGCGCTTTCGATAGCCACATTACCCGGTGCACGCAAATGGTTGACTAGCAAATACACCAGCAAAGTACTGGCCAGAAAATTGAACATGATGGTGGTAATCACCACATGGCTACCCCGGTAGGCCTGCAGATAGCCGGGAATCGCGGCCCAGGCCATGCCAAACAGCGCGCCGCATAACAGCATCAATGGCAGCATGGCCCAAGCGGGCAACACCGGCGATAGCCACAGCGCTACCAGGGCGGTGCCTAAGCCGCCCAAAGTGGCCTGGCCTTCGCCGCCAATATTGAACAAGCCCGCATGAAAAGCTACGGCTACTGCCAAGCCGGTGAAAATAAAGCTGGTGGCGTAATACAAGGTGTAGCTCAGGCCGCGCGCCGTGCCAAAGGCGCCCTGCAACAGTGCCGCCAAAACTTGCGTAGGACTTTGGCCCACCAAGGCCACGACGATGCCGGCCACCAACAAGGCAACAGCCAGGCAGACCAGGGGCAGCAGACCGATATCGGCCCAGCGCGGCAAGGCTGTCGCCTGGCTCATGCGGCAGCTCCGGCCATCAACAAGCCCAAGCGCTCTTCGCTGCAATCGGCAATATCCAGCGCGCCACTCATGCGGCCCTGGACCATCACCAACACCCGGTCCGACAAAGCCAAAATTTCATCTAGCTCGCTAGAGACCAGCAGCACGGCGCAACCGGCATCGCGCATGGCGCGCAACCGAGAATAAATAAATTCAATCGCACCTATGTCCACGCCACGGGTGGGCTGGCCTACGAGCAAAACACGCGGCGCTTGCCCCAGCTCGCGGGCCAGCACGAGTTTTTGCTGGTTGCCCCCAGAAAATTTGCGGCTGCCCAGCGCCGCTTTGCGCGGACGCACGTCAAAACGTTCCATCATGTCTGCAGTGGCATCGCGCATGGCTCGTGCGCGCATCCAGCCGGCGCGGCAATACGGTGGCAGGTGTTCATAGCCCAAGACCGCAGACTCCCAAGCCTCAAAGTCCATGACCAAAGCCCGGGCTTGGCGGTCTTCGGGCACATGCGCCAGGCCGATGGCACGCGCGGTAAACGGGTCCAGCCATGCAGCGCCGGCAAACTGCCGCCCCAGCACTTGCATGCTGCCGCTTTCGGGCGCGGCCAGGCCCGACAAAACATCGAGCAACTCGCTTTGTCCATTGCCTGAGACGCCGGCTATGCCCACAATCTCACCGGCGCGCAATTGCAGCCCCACCCCTGCCAGCCGCTGCACACCGCTTGCGTCACGCAAGTTCAGGCCTTGGGCGAGTAAAACCGGCGTGGCATCGCGCAGGGGCGCGTTCACCGCAGGCGGCCGGTCCAACTGCACTTTGCGCCCTACCATGGCCTGGGCCAACGCCTGCACGCTTGCGCGCCCAATCGGCATATCGTCCACCACGCGCCCAGCGCGCATAACCGTTACCTGGTCGCACAGGGCCAGCACTTCTTTGAGCTTGTGGGTGATCAAAATCACGGTCGCGCCCTGCGCTCGCAACTGGCGCAGAACGGCAAACAATTGCTGCGCTTCCTGCGGCGTTAAAACGGCGGTGGGCTCATCCAAAATCAGAATGCGGGCGCCGCGGAATAAGGCTTTCAAAATTTCTAAACGCTGGCGGTCGCCGACGGCCAAATCGGCCACCATGGCATCGAGTGCAACGCGCAGCCCGGTGGACTGCATCAAGACCTCCAACTGCTGGCGTACCGGCGCGCTGGCGCTGGGCAAATGCCAGTGCGGCTCGGCACCGAGCATCACGTTTTCCAGCGCGCTCAGGGTTTCGACCAGCATGAAGTGCTGATGCACCATACCAATGCCGCAGGCGATCGCGTCTTGGGCATGGCGAATCTGCACCGGCTTGCCAAAGACCTCGATGCGACCACTATCGGCCGGGTAAATGCCATACAGCACCGACATCAGCGTACTCTTGCCGGCGCCATTTTCACCAATCAGGCCGTGCAAGGTGCCTTGCGCCACGGTGAAGTTCACCTCCACATTGGCCAGCACATCGCCAAAGCGCTTATGGATGCCGGTCATCTGCAAGGCCGCCACCGTTGGCACCCCGGCCACCTCGGACGGGGCTAGCGAGCTTACAGCTTGCAAGCGTTATCGGCCATATAGTCGGCCACTTTGATTTTTCCGCTGATGATGTCGGCCTTGGCAGCATCGACTTTTTTCTTCATGTCTGCATTGACCAGTTTGGCATTATTGGCATCCAATGCGTAATCCACACCCCCTTCTTTGAGGCCCAGAATCGACAGGCCGGGCTTGTGCGCCATCGCCACGTTATAGACCGCCACATCCACGCGCTTGAGCATGGATGTCAGCATGGTGCCCGGCTGCAAATGGTTCTGGTTGCTGTCTACGCCAATGGCCAATTTCCCCGCGTCTTTGGCGGCTTGGTAAACACCCATGCCGGTGCCGCCCGCTGCCGCAAAAATCACATCAACGCCTTGCGCAAACTGGGCTTTGCTGAGTTCGCCACCGCGTGTGGGGTCGTTCCAGGCTGCGCCGGTGGTACCGGTCATATTGGCTGTCACTGTGGCTTTGGAATTGGCGAACAAAGCGCCTTGGCGGTAGCCGCATTCAAACTTGCGGATCAGCGGGATATCCATGCCGCCCACAAAACCGACCTTGCCACTCTTGCTGGCCATCGCCGCCATCACACCGACCAAAAAGCTGCCCTCCTGCTCTTTGAAAACTACCGACTGCACATTAGGCGCATCTACCACCATGTCCACAATCGCAAATTGCAACTTGGGGAATTCTTTGGCTACTTTTTCAATGCTCGATGCCTGTGAGAAACCAACGCCAATAATCGGGGTGGCGCCTTTTTCGGCCATGCGGCGCACCGCTTGCTCACGTTGGGATTCATTGCTAATTTCGAATTCCAGGTATTTCTTGCCGGTCTCTTTGGCCCACTTTTGCATACCGTTGTAGGCCGCTTCATTAAAGGATTTGTCGAACTTTCCGCCCATGTCGTAAATGACGGCCGGCTCGGCCAGCGCGGGGATGGCCGCAGCCACAGACAAGGCCAGCATGCCAACTTGGAAAACATGAGCAGTACGCATAAATAAAGTTCCTAGCGAAGAGGTTTTCAGTAAATAGCACGCCCGATACGCGGCATGCCAAGCTTAGATGCCACAGCTTTCTGGCGCTTGCAAAACACGGTGGCAAGAGTTCATCATACGTGAGCCCACAGGCGGTCGCAAGCCAAGCGACAGCGAAGCATCGGCCAATTTTGCAGCGGCTTGCTCTACACTCCACCAAGGCTCTGCACCGCAAACGCGGGGCTGCGCGCATTGGCGCACAAATTTTGAAAGATTTTTTCCATGGTGCTTATAGCGGGATCGGCCAACCTGGATTTTGTGGTGCGTGCCCAGCACATTCCAGCGCCCGGCGAAACCGTGTTGGGCAGCGATTTGCAAACCTTTCCCGGCGGCAAAGGTGCCAACCAGGCAGTGGCCTGTGCGCGGGCCGGTGGCGTACCTGCCGCCATGGCGCTGGCGCTGGGGCGTGATGCCTATGCACAAGTACTCATAGCGTCTTTACAAAGTGCCGGGGTAGTACTGCATGCGCAAGCTTTTGACGATGTCGCCAGCGGCACCGCCTTTATCTGCGTCTCGGATGACGCGGAAAACGCCATCACCGTTGCGCCCGGCGCCAATACCCGTTTGCTGGCTGCGCATCTGCCTGCGCTCAATGCCTACCGTTTTTTGCTCATGCAATTAGAAATCCCTCTGTCTACCGTCCTCGATTCGGCCCGCCTGGCGCATGCGGCGGGCTTGCAAGTGGCGCTCAATGCCGCGCCGGCGCAAGCCTTGTCGCCCGATCTGCTTGAACTGGTGGATGTACTCATCGTCAACGAAGGCGAGTTGCGCGCCATCAGCCCAAACCCAGGGAGCATCGTCGATGCCATGGCTAGCTTGCCATGCCAGACCGTGGTGGTGACCCTGGGCGCACGCGGCGCCGTCGCGCGCCAGGGTCAGGGCCTGCATTACCAAGGCGGCTTTGCCGTCCAAGCGGTCGACACCACCGGTGCGGGCGACAGCTTTTGCGGCGTGCTCATAGCGCAACTGGCCGCAGGACAAGGCATGCCAGAGGCGCTGCAGTTTGCAGGCGCTGCCGCCGCGCTGTCTTGCACCAAGCCAGGCGCCCAGTCCAGTGTTCCAGAGAACAGCGAGGTGCAAGCCTTTTTAGCTGGACGCAGCGCGACCGATGTCTCGGCACTTCTAAGCTACTGCGAGGCCAGGGCCTGAAGCCTTTAGCACCCAAGCCATGCCTACGCCCTCTGCCCGCCACCTGGTTATTTATGACACCGACCCCGGCGTGGATGACGCTATGGCCTTGTACTACGCCCTAGCGCATCCCGACATTGAGCTTGTGGGCGTGACCACGACCTTTGGCAATGTATCGGTGGCCCAGGCGGCTCAAAATGCTTTGTACCTCTTAGCCATTGCAGGGCGCGGCCCTATTGCGGTTACCCAAGGCGTAGCAGCGCCTTTGGGTAAACCCGGCGAAGACCCGCCAGCCCATATTCACGGGGCGGACGGCTTAGGCAATCTTGGGCCGCGTGCGGCGCATGCGCTGCGCCTAGACCCTCGCACCTCGGCGCAATTTATCGTCGATACCGCACGTGAGAAACCGGGCGAAATTACCCTTGTAGCAGTCGGGCCGCTGGGCAACCTGGCGTTGGCGCTGGAAATCGAGCCGCAACTGCCCAAACTGCTGCGCGCCGTGGTCATCATGGGCGGCACCGTACTCGAGCCTGGCAATGTGTCGCCGGTGGCCGAGGCCAATATCTGGAACGACCCGCATGCCGCAGACCGGGTTTTTTGCGCCGGTTTTGCGCTCACTATGGTGGGGCTTGACGTAACGCACCAAGTGATATTGCCCGTCACCTTGTTCGAGCAACTGGCCGCGCACCACCGCCATATTGCCACCGACACGCTGCACCATGCCGTGGCCTTTTACGCTAATTTTTACAGCGATCTTTACCCCCATGTTGCGGCGATCCATGGCTGCTTCGGGCATGATGTGCTGGCCTTTGTCGCACTCACCGACCCGCAGCTTTTTCAGACGGAGACCGGCGCCCTGCGCGTAGCCGTGGACGGCCTGGCCCAGGGCCAGACCATGCTCAAACGCAAGTCCATTCCCTATCCGCAAAGCGGCTGGGAGATCGCACCGGCCACGGTGTGCATGCAGGTGCAGGCCGGCGCCTGCCGCCAAAAAATTGAAGCAGTATTTATGCGTGATTGGTTGAGCTTATGAGTACCGAACTGCCCATCATTGATTTCGCGTCGGATGACGCGCCGCAAGCCTTCACCGCCAGCCTGCACGAGACCGGTTTTGCGGTGCTGCAAAACCATCCGCTGGCGCAGACCCTGATCGAAGGCATTTACAGCGAATGGGCCGGTTTTTTCCAAACCGAGGCCAAGCACGCGTACGCGCGTGACGCCGACACCCATGACGGCTATTTCTCGACTGCCGTCTCCGAAACGGCCAAGGGCTACCACCGGCGCGACCTGAAAGAATTTTTCCACATCTACCCCTGGGGCCGCTATCCGGCGCAAGTATCGCAAGCGGCGCTCGACTATTACGCCCAGGCCAGCGTGCTCGCCCAAACTCTGCTGCGCTGGGTGGACCAACATTCGCCAGCGCAAGTGCGCGATTTGTATTCCATGCCGCTACCGGACATGCTCGAGGGCAGCGACCACACTTTGCTGCGCGTCTTGCATTACCCCCCACTCCTGGGGGCCGAAGCGCCAGACGCGGTGCGCGCCGCCGCGCATACGGATATCAACCTGCTGACCCTGCTGCCCGCCGCCACGGAGCCGGGCCTGCAAATCCGTCGCCAGGACGGCACTTGGTTGGATGTGCCCTGCGATTTCGGCCTCTTGATCGTCAACATTGGTGACATGCTGGCCGAAGCCTCGGGGCATTACTTTCCCTCGACAGTGCACCAGGTGCTTAACCCACGTGGCCCAGACCGGGTCAAGCGCCGCATATCCTTGCCCTTGTTTTTGCACCCTCATCGCGACGTAGTGCTGTCCCAACGCTACACCGTCGGCAGTTATTTCGACGAACGCATACGCGAGTTGCGGGCTTTGGACAAATAAGTCAGAGGCGCCCGGCCCGGCCATTGACCCCAAGCAGAGTCCACAAAGCGGCGCTTTTTCCCCGTAGGTATTGGATAGCTTGACTTATCAGTCTTGGCCTTACATAACCAATTCCATATAAAGTAATAGTAAAAATATAGTTTTCAGGATAAGGAAAACTCCCTACAGTCGCGCAAGTTTTGCTTTTGCCTACGCGCGCGGCTGAAACATGCGGGCCTTCGCGGGCCGGTGCTACAAAGCACAACGTTGGTTTTGCCCCGCACGCCGGCCCAGACCATGTACCAATACACCGATTTCGACCGCCAGTTCGTCCACACCCGCGCCGCCCAGTACCGCGATCAATTGCAGCGCCACCTGTCTGGCAGCCTGCCCGATGAGGCTTTCCGGCCCCTGCGCTTACAAAACGGCTGGTATGTACAGCGCTACGCGCCCATGTTGCGTGTAGCCGTGCCTTATGGCGAACTCAACAGCGCACAACTGCGCGCGCTAGCCCGCGTGGCAGGCGAGTTTGATTCCCCTGAGGCAGCCACCCTGGCCCATGCCCAAAGCACGCAGGACCAGATCGGCAGCGGCATCGCCCCGCGCCTGGTCACGAATTGCGGCCACTTCACCACCCGCCAAAACATGCAGTTCAACTGGATTCCCTTGGCCAAAAGCGCCGACGTCATGGAGTTGCTAGCCAGCGTGAACTTGCACGGCATCCAAACCAGCGGCAATTGCATTCGCAACATCACCAGTGATGAGCGCGCTGGTATCGCCGTGGATGAAGCGGTGGACCCACGCCCCTACGCTGAAGTACTGCGCCAATGGAGCACGCTGCACCCCGAGTTTGCCTACCTGCCGCGCAAGTTCAAGATTGCGATTACCGGCTCGGTGGAAGACCGCGCAGCCATCGCCTGGCACGATGTGGGTTTGCGCGTGCTGCGCAATGGCGCAGGCGAAGCGGGCTTTCAGGTTTTAGTGGGCGGCGGCATGGGCCGCACCCCGGTCATTGCCAGCGAAATCCGTGCGTTTTTGCCCTGGAACCAAATTCTTAATTACCTCGAAGCCATTGTCCGCGTCTACAACGCCTGGGGTCGCCGTGACAATATGTACAAAGCGCGTATCAAGATTTTGGTCAAGGCCGAAGGCCAGCGCTATTTCGATGAAGTCGAGGCCGAGTACCTACGCATTCTGGCCGCTGGCGCGCAGCACACCATTCCCCAAGCCGAGTTGGACCGCATTAGCGCCTGCTTCGTCGCACCCGCCCTGGATACAGTTTCGCAAGCACAGCAAAACGCAGCCGAACACGCTTTAAGCGCGCTGGCACTAGAAAAACCCGAGTTTTCACGCTGGCTGTCGCAAAACGTGGCCGCCCACAAAAACCCGGGGCTGCGCGCCGTGACCCTGTCCTTCAAGCGACCAGGCCAGGCGCCAGGCGACGCCACGGCGGAGCAGCTGTCCACCGCAGCGGCTATTGCCGAGCGATTTTCAGCCGGCGAAGTACGCGTCAACCACGACCAGAATCTGGTACTACCCTGGGTGCGTGTGGACCAATTGATTGAACTGTGGCAAGCGGCCAAAGAGGCCGGACTGGCCCGGCCCAATATCCATTTGCTCAGCGACATGATCGCCTGCCCTGGCGGCGACTATTGCGCGCTGGCCAACGCCCGTTCGCTGCCAGTGGCAGCGGCGATTACCGAGCGCTTTCAAGACCTGGACGAATTGTTTGACCTGGGAGAAATCGATTTGCATATCAGCGGCTGCATCAACTCCTGCGGCCACCACCATAGCGGCCACATCGGTATTTTGGGTGTGGATAAAGACGGCCAAGAGTGGTACCAGGTGACGCTGGGCGGATCCGATGGCTCCGAACTCAGCGGCCCGGCGCGTGCGGGCAAAGTGGTGGGGCCCTCGTTTGCGGCGGCGGAAGTGGTGGACGTCATCGAGGCGGTGCTGGAGGTGTATAAAGACCAACGCGACGCGGGCGAAAACTTTATCGACACTTTGCAACGCATAGGTATCGACCCCTTCAAGGCTGCGGCCAACAGCGCCCGCTACGCCACCGCCAAACTGGCTGCCTAAGCGGCCTTATTCGATTGCCGCAATGTCCCTTCACACAGAAAACACAACTTTCCAGATCCTGAGCGCGGAGGCGGTAGCCGCAGCTGACCCGGTGGACGCCAGCCATCTGCCCCTGGCCAATGACGCCGACGTACATAGCTTGCCCCTGGAGGGCATTACCCGCATAGCGCTGGACTTCCCCAAGTTCACCGACGGCCGGGCCTTTAGCCAGGCCCATGTGCTGCGCCGTCGCGGCTTTACGGGCGACATCCGAGCCACGGGCGATGTGCTGATAGACCAGTTGCTGCAAATGCAGCGCAGCGGCTTTAGCAGCGCAGTGCTGCGCGAAGGCCAAGATGCGGCCCACGGCGCCCGCTTGCTGGCGCACTACAGTGGCTTTTATCAGGGCGATGTGCAAAACCTGCCGCACTTTGCCCGCGCGGCCTGATAGCCCTCTGCCGGGCTTGGCTGCCGATTGCCAATAAAATCGCGGCTTGGCCTGCAATTGCTGGCCTGCTCCCCCAACAGCTACTCACTTTTCCATGACCCATACCGTTACCGAAGCCTGTATCAAGTGCAAATACACCGATTGCGTCGATGTCTGTCCGGTGGACTGCTTTCGGGAAGGCCCCAATTTTTTGACTATTGACCCAGACGAGTGCATTGATTGCGCGGTCTGCATCCCCGAGTGCCCGGTCAACGCGATTTACGCCGAAGAAGATGTGCCGCACGACCAGCGCCATATGACAGCCCTGAACGCCGAACTGGCCAAGTTGCCGACCTGGAAAAGCATCACCAAGCGCAAAACGCCACTGCCGGACGCGGAAGAGTGGAAAGACAAGACCGACAAACTCTCCGAGCTAATCCGCTAAGACCGGGCCGGTCGCAGCGCCAACTCCCAGACGCCCGCCCCTTGGCCGCTCCCTCCAAAACCCTTGAAATCGACGCCCTGATCATCGGCGCCGGGCCGGTCGGCTTGTTCCAGGCCTTTGAGCTGGGCCTATTAGGCGTGTCAGCGCATGTGGTGGATGCGCTGCCGCAGGCCGGCGGTCAGTGCATTGCGCTGTATGCCGATAAGCCGATTTACGACATTCCAGGTATCAAAGTCTGCAGCGGGCGCGAACTGGTAGCGCGCTTGCTGGACCAGGTGGCGCCGTTCAAGCCCACACTGCACCTCAATCAAACCGTGGACAGCATCGTCGCGCAGGCGGATGGCCGCTACCGCGTGGGAACTTCTGAAAGCCAAGCGTTTTTGGCCCGCAGCATTTTTATCGCAGGTGGCGTAGGCGCATTTCAAGCGCGCAAACTGCATCTGCCGGGCCTAGAGGCCTTTGAAGGCACGCAAGTGCATTACCAGGCGCAAGCGCTGACTGATGCAGCGGGAAAGTCCATGGTCATCATTGGCGGTGAGCAAGCGGCTCTGGAAGCGGCTGCCCATGCCTGCGAAGGCCAGGCGCGCAGCGTGACCCTGGTGCACCGGCGCGACGTGCTGCATGCGGACGCGGATACATTGGGGCGCATTTCCAGCCATCGCGATAGCGGACGCTTGCGCTTTGTCGCCGGGCAGGCGCAGAGCTTCAAAGGCAAAACGCGCCTGCACACGCTTTGCCTGCTGGACGCCGACGAGCAGGAAATCGCACTCAAGCTCGATCAGTTGGGTGTGTTTCTAGGGGTATCACCCAAACTCGGGCCGATAGCCCAGTGGGGCCTGGCCATGGAGCGCAAACAGCTCAGCGTCGATACCGCTAGCTTCGCCACCAGCGCACCGGGCATATTTGCTGTGGGCGACATCAACCACTACCCCGGCAAAAAGAAACTTATTTTGTGTGGTTTTCATGAGGCTACTTTGGCCGCCTTTGGCGCGATGCAATACATCCGGCCGGGCGAAGCCGTGGCGCTGCAATACACCACGACCAGCACTAAGCTACACAAGGCCCTAGGGGTGGCCTAGTACCCAGGGTGCTTGCCGCGTCGCGAACTTGATTAACTGCTCCGAAGGAGCAAGTTACCCAATACCGCGGCCTGGCTCAAACCTTAAGAAAAATGGCTTCGCCAGAAGCCAATGTGCAGAACATTGCCCAACCTGGCCAACAGGTGCTGTACCGCTTGACGCATATTGAAAATTCTAAATAGGTTTATTTAGCCCTGCATGATGCATCCCCAACCCTTTCGGGGTCTGCACATTTGTGGCCTTATGTGATGCGTGCGCCTTGCGGGCTGTTTGCCAGCGATGAGGCCACAATTTACGGTGATTACTTCTGACTTTTTGGGCAAACGCCGGTAAATTTCGAACGTGTGCCAAAATTTTATGTTGAATAATCCTCCAAAAAAAATATGACCAGCGTAAAAACTTGCTTGGCGCAAAAGCCGCAACCCCCAGTAACTATCAGTGTTCAGTCCGATGAAGCAGTGGTTGTGGCCCTACAACTGATGCGAGATAAGCGCGTGCGGGCCATCCTAGTGATCGACAACGCCAAGTTGGTGGGTATCCTCACCCAAGGTGACTGCGCCATCAAAGTGCTGCTACCTGGCCTTGATGCCAAGCAAGTGCGCGTCAAGGAAGTCATGACGAGTAATCCGGTCACGGTCAATCTGGAAGATCCGATAGAAGCGTGCACGGGTTTAATGGCGTCTCGCAACTTTCGGCATTTGCCGGTAGTTGAAGCAGGTGTGGTCGTCGGCGTGATTTCGATTGGTGATGTCGTCAAAGACAGCATTCGACAAATGGGTCAGCAAATCGGATTTTTAGAAACCTATATCAAAGGGCATAGCGTTTAGCGTTCATGACGATTTTTTCTATTTGGCAAGAGGTGCTGTCATAAGCGAAACACCCCTAAACGTCCTCGGTGGGGCGCTGCTCTTTGCAGGTGATCGCCTTCCTGACTGGGTAGGTGCTGATTTGCGGACCGATCACGCAGGGTCCCAGGGCGGTTTAAGCAACGATCCAGGCCGTGGAGACCTTTGTCGAACGCTTTAACCGCCGGAGTGCAACGTGGTCGGACAGCCGTGGGCCGATGCGCCCCCTCAAGATCTCCGTGCATGATGTAAGAGCTAACCAGCGCGCTTGGCTTTGCAGGTCAAGAACGTGGCGCGTATGACGGACCGCCAAAAGCAATCCGTGGCGCTTCGTGCCGACGCAATCGACCGCTATGAAGTCGGCCTTACCCAATGACTATGCTTGATACTTTCCCGCCCACGCGCCAAGCTGCTTTGGAGCGGATCAGTGCCGTGCGTCCTGGCGACTACGCGCGCAGCCGCAACGCTATCGATGGCGCGGTCACTGGCCTTTCTCCCTATATCACCCACGGTCTGATCAACCTGCCCGAGGTACTGGCCGGCGTGAACGCCAAGCAGTCGCTCGATGTGCAGCACAAGTTCGTATTCGAGCTGGGTTGGCGCGAATACTTTCGCCATGTCTGGGCGTTTCGGGGTGTAGAAATATTTGAATCCCTGCGCCAGGGCCTGCTACCGCAGACAAGCTACTCAGCGCTACTGCCTGCCGATATTCGCCAAGCTGCTACCGGTGTACCCGTTATCGATATGGCGGTGCGCACCTTGTACGCCACGGGCTATTTGCACAACCACGCTCGCATGTGGCTGGCCAGCTACATCGTGCACATGCGCAAGGTGGACTGGCGGGTTGCAGCAGATTGGCTTTACGGCCACCTGCTCGACGGTGATCTTGCCAGTAACCACCTCAGTTGGCAGTGGGTGGCGGGCACCGGCAGCAGCAAGCCTTATCTTTTCAATGCAGAAAACGTCGCCCGCTACGCGCCTTCCCCATGGCACAGCCCGGGCAGTGTGATCGACCTGTCTTATGAAGCATTGGATCGGCTCGCCCGCCAGCCCATGCAAAGGCCCCGCACCGAACCCGACGCGCCGACGGAAGGAGCACAAATCGAGCCTTCCCTGCTTGCAGTGCCACCCCTCGATCTGGGCTGGACGGCGCCTGACGCGGACGCTGTGGCAGGCCGCGAGGTGTGGTTGGTGCACCCCTGGAACCTGGGCGCTCTGCCCACTTTTCTGCCAGCGAACACACTGGTGGTGGGCGTTTTGGTCACCGACTTTCACCGCGCCTGGCCTTGGAGCGAGCGGCGCTGGCGCTTTGTTGCCAGCCGGATGGCTGAACTTGCTGCGCTGCGTTGGCAGGGTGATGCGGTCGCACTCGGCGCAGCGCTGCAGGGCGCCACCCAAGTGCGCAGTGTGGATGAGCCACATCTTGCTCCTTGGTTGGCGCGCTTGGCGGTTTGCGAAGCCGCGGTTGCGCTTTTTCCATCGGTCGACAGGCGCTGCGACTCCTTCAGCCAGTGGTGGACGCGGGCCTCAGGTGGCTTTTCGTCAACGTCTGACTTGCTGGCAGCCCGACAAGCGCCTGGCTGGCCTGGGCAGTACGCCTGCCGGGAGCTGGCTGGGTGATAGAGCGGATGTACCGGTTATATCTAAGGTAGCGGCCGCTGCTTTAGCGCTGGGCCGCGCGATGGGACCCGCACCCTCAAGCGACCCGTCACGACGCCCAGACTACTTGTTGGAAGACTTCAGGGCTGCTCACCCAGCGAGCTCAGAAAAAAAGTTACCCTATCTCCCAACCCAGCTCTCACCATGCTTAAGCACAAAGAAATTCAGGGGCAAAGACGACTCTTTCTTAGCAATCTCTAAATCCTTCGGCGCTTGATCCAAAGACTCATCGCTCATGCCGTCAAAAGTACCCCAGTGAATGCCAATAGCCGCTTTGGCTTTGACATCTTTCATGACCCCCAGGGCCTCCCTCGGATTGAGATGGGAGTCTTTCATGAACCATCGAGGTTCATAAGCGCCGATGGCAATGGCAGCCAAGTCAAAGCCGCCCATTCGATCCCCAATATCTTTGGTATCCGGCGAGTAAGCCAAGTCGCCAGAAAACCAGAATCGAAAATCTGGATGCATCAGGGCCCAACTGCCCCAGAGCGTTTCGTAGCGGTCACCAATCGATCGGGCGCTCCAATGTTGTACTGCCAGAAAGTGCAACTCAATGGCTTTTGTTTTGCCCTTAAGGCTTGCATGTTGATCCCAATCTAGTGCAATGACATTTCGCGCAGGACCATCCAAAACTGTACCTTTAATTTCTTTCTTGAACCAATGTTGTATGCCAAGCGGTACAAAGAAACGAATATCTGAATGACCATCCATTAGCGCCTGAACGGTTTCTTGGTCTAAATGATCCCAGTGGTTGTGTGAGATCACGACAACATGGATGCTTGGTAGTTTGTCAAAAGCAATACCAGGCTCCTGGTGCCGCTTTGGGCCTGCAAAACTGAATGGTGAAGCACGTTGACCCCAGTGCGGATCTGTCAACAGGTTCAGGCCATCTACTTGAACCAGTAGAGTCGAATGTCCAACCCAGGTCACTCTGGGCTGGGTACTGTCGCTGTTGATCAAGCCATGGTCTGGCTGCACCCCCATGATGGCCATCGCAGGCGGTTTGGGCAAGCCATCTCGTAGGCGCTCCCATTGCCAACGCCAAAGGCCTGGTTTATCGGATCTTTCTATGTAGCGGTTGACGAATCCGTCGGGGCGATGGTGTGGTTTCTTGGCGTCGTAGTCGATGTTGGAGTTAGGCACCCCGGTGACGCATGCAGCTAGCAGGACACAAGCCAATGCAGTGATTGCAAGAAATGAAATGGCGTTGCGAAATTTCAGCATCAATCCATTCTAAAGATCGGCCAGCAGGCAAGTCCAAAATCGATGGCGGGTAAATTGGCGGGTAGATACAAAAATGCGCCCGAAAGGCGCATGAATACAAGGCACCTGGCGGAGCAGAACATGCTTCATCACAAACCACCTAAGTTTCCCAAGAACAAGCCGATTAAGCACTTGGGGTCTAAGTCAGCATTCTAAATGTTGAGACATCTTCAATTCGATTAGAAGGTCTGAATAAAACACACCTGACCTAACCGTCAGGTTCAGGCGCGGCGCTTGGTTTTCTCGGCGGACAAAGCGGTCATGAATTCAACGACGAAGTTGCAGTCATCGTCCTGCAACACGCTCATGTCACCTATGGCAACCGGAGCCATATAGCCTCGAATAACTTGCAAACCAGCAATGCGTTCATCAATTTTCGACAACACTTCTCCCGCCAGTAGCTGTAACGCTTGTTCATCGAGGACACCCTGATCGCGATCAGACAGCAGGAGTGCGATTTCGGCCAGCGTGAGGCCGAGTTCCTTCAGATGCAGTATGGCCCTGAGCCGGTCCAGTGTTTCGCTACCATATTGTCGATAGCCAGCTTCCGTTCTGCTCTGGGGTGCAATCAGCCCCTCTTCTTCATACAAGCGCAATTGACCACGGGTTACGTTGGCCGACTTGCACAAGGCGCTGGTAGTCTGCAAAGTCTTGAAAGCCTTTACGGGCATTACGCTTTTCATATTTTGTTTGTTTCCGGTGATTGAGAGCTGGCGCGTGTTTCTGAAGCCTGCGTCAGAGCCGTTAAGCCAGATTAAGTTCGAGGCGGCCTAGACAACTACATAGCCGTCAACACATGTTAAACCTGGCGCTTTGGTACCAGGTCAAGTGTTTGTGTGCGCCAAATCAAGGCAAAGAAATGTCTTGACCTGGCACCTTTCTACCGGGTTTTTAATCTCTGAATCGACAAAACGACCATGGAAATTAATCTTGACCACACTATCAACAACCAACAAAACCGCGCTCATCACTGGCGCTTCATCAGGTATCGGCATGGCGCTAGCCCACCAATTTGCGCAAGATGGCTATCAGCTCGTGCTGGCAGCTCGGGGCGTGGCCAAAATGCAGGCCTTGGCCGATGAGCTGCAACGGAAGTTTAAGGTATCCGTCACTGTCATTGGCGCAGACTTGGAAACCCATGATGGTGCTGCACGGCTGCACGCCGATGTCAAAGCGCGGGGTATCGTCCTGAGCGCGTTGGCGAACAACGCTGGGTACGGGGCCTTTGGCGAGTTCAAAGACTCTGCACTAAGGTCTGAGCTGGCCATGATGCAGCTCAACATGAACACAGTCGTTGTACTGACCAAACTGTTCCTGCCCGATCTCTTGGCGACACGCGGCAAAATTCTCAACACAGCCTCCACAGCGGCCTTTCAGCCAGGCCCCTACATGGCGGTGTACTACGCCACCAAATCTTTCGTTCTTAGCTTTTCAGAAGCTATTGCATCGGAGTTGGAAGACACAGGCGT
>CAMBFO010000017.1 GCA_945865675.1 Comamonas sp. lk | reverse complement strand
CCTGCAAACAAAACGTCGCCCACAAAGGCACGGTTCATTTCTGCCGAATAAAACACCACATGGCCGGGCGTATGGCCGGGGCAGTGGCGCACTTGCAATACATGCTCGCCCAGGCTGACGGTGTCGCCATCCTTAAGCCAGCGCGTAGGCTTAAAGGGCCGCGCTGGCGGAAAACCGTAGGTAGCGGCCGCCATGGGCAGGCCATCGATCCAAAACTGATCGCCCGGATGCGGCCCGATGATGGGCAGGCCCAAGCGCTCGGCCAGGTCTTGCGTGGCCGCCGCATGGTCCACATGGGCATGGGTAATCCAGATTTGTTCGAGCGTCACGCCCAGACCTTTGGCTGTTGCAATCAAAAGTTCCAGATCGCCGCCGGGATCGATGATCGCCGCCTTGTGGGTTTGGTCGCACCAAACAATCGAGCAGTTTTGCTCGAACGGGGTAACGGGGACAGTTTCGTAGTGGAGCATGGCCTGCGTGTGTGGAGACGGATAACAATGTGTAGAACTTGCGGTCAATATGCCGGCGTAAGGGCGGCGCTTTCCAGCGGCGCCTGCATCCGTAGATTCTCGCCCACGTTTTGCGGGGGAGGATGCACATTTGACTTAAAAACCATCAAACGGGTTGAAGACTTGTACGCCGCAGCCCATGAAGTCGCGCGCATCGATCAAAATCGTATCCGACCGGACTTGCACTTGGGCAGCGTATTTACCGCGACGCGCCCAAGCTTTGCGCCACCCGCGTGGCCAAAAAGTCGTAAACGGCGCGTATGCGGGCACTGGTTTGCAGCTCCTGGTGCACAGTGAGCCATACGGGGAATTGAGGCAGTTCCAGGGCGGGCAAGACGGCTTGGACCGAGGGCTCTGCCCGCAGCAAATAGTCGCCCATAAAGCCCACGCCCAGGCCCGCTTTAAGCGCCGCCCATTGGGCGTTCAAGTCGTCGCTGCGCAAGGCAAAGCGCAGGTCTTGGCTAGCAAAGCCTTGGGCAAGCAATCCCATGTCAATGTCGCTGTTACGGTCGCCAGCGATCAGGTCGTGCGCCACCAAGTCGGCTGCTTGTTGCGGCCTGCCTTTGCGTTGCAGATAGTCGATGTGGGCGCAGGCTTGAACATTGATGTGGCCAATGCGCTTGGCAATGAGGCTGCTTTGGTCAGGGCGCACCATGCGCAGCGCGATATCGGCCTCGCGACGCAGCAAGTTGCTGACATCGTTGCTGACCACCAGCGCCACCGTCACCTCCGGCAGGGCCAGGCGCATGCTGGCCAAAATAGTCGGCAAAAGAAAACAAGCCACCGGCTGGCTGGCGGCGATGCGAACCAGGCCTTGCAAACTGGCGGTGCTGCCGCAGGCCAAGCGAGAAAAACTGGCGGCACCGGTTTGCATGGTTTGGGCGGCCTCGGCCAAGGCCAATGCGTTGGGCGTGGCTTGCAAGCCACGGCCTGTGCGCTCAAAAAGCAGCACATTCAACTGCTGCTCCAATTCGGCGATGTGCCGCCCCAAGGTCGGCTGGCTCACTCCGGTCGCCCGCGCCGCACCCATCAGGCTGCCTTGCTCCAGGGCCGCCAAAAAGGAAGGAATCAGAGACCAATTGAAGTTTTTGTCATTCATAAATGAATAGCTGTGTTTTGAATTTATGCAATTGTGCAATTTTCATTGCTTCAACACAATGCACACATCCACAACAGTTTCAAGGGAGAAAAGTATGAATAAACGTCAATTTTTACGCATCACCGGTGGTGGCTTTATCACTGCCGCCACCTTAGGCAGCTTGGCCGCTTGCAGCAGTGCCTTACCGCCAGAGGCGATCGCCGCTTGGCAGCCACCCGCTGACAACCTGGACATTCGCCGCTGGGCGCTTTCGCACGCCTTATTGGCGCCGCATGCGCACAATTTGCAGTCTTGGTTGGTCGATTTGGACATGCCAGACACCCTTGTTTTGCGCCTGGATTTGCGCCGCTTGCTGCCGCAAACCGACCCGTGGTCGCGCCAACTGGTCATTAGCCAAGGGACTTTTGTAGAACTATTGGACATGGCGGTAAAAGAAAAAGGCTACCGTGCTGAGATCGAGATGTTCCCCGAAGGTGCGTTCGATGCCAAAGCGCCCGACGACCGGCCCACCGCGCGCATCCGCTTGGTACGCGATGCCGCGGTGCAGCCCGACCCCTTGTTTGCCCATATTTTCCAGCGCCATACCCACCGTGGGCTGTATGAAACCCGCATTCCCAACGCAGATGCACGCCAGGCCTTGGTAGACAGTGTGAAGGGTTTTCCTGTCCAGTTGGGCATGGTGACCGCCGACGAAGCCAGCATGCAGCAACACCGGCAAATCGCCATGGACGCTTGGCGTATCGAAATGCAAACCCCCCGCACCTTGCTGGAGTCCTACAAAGTGTTGCGGGTCGGCCCCCAAGAGATTGCCCAGCACCGAGACGGGATTTCGATCAACACGCCGATGGTTCGCTCTCTGGTGGCGCTGGGCCTGTTTGATCGCAGCAAACCGTCGGAACCAGACAGCGCGGCCGTAACAGGGCAAATCAGTGAGTTCAACGAAAAAATGGCGGCCACGCCAGCTTGTGTGTGGCTCACTACCGCAGACAACGCGCGTAAAACCCAAATGCTGTGTGGCCGCGCTTATGTGCGTTTGCAACTGGCCGCTACCGCCTTGGGCTTGCGCATGCACCCTTTGTCGCAAGCTTTGCAAGAGTACCCCGAGCAGGCGCAGAACTACCAAGCCATTCACCAGCTCGTAGCCGGCAAGGATGGGGGCGCCACGGTACAAATGTGGACGCGCTTGGGCTACGCACCCGAGGTGGGGCCCGCACCGCGCAGGGGTTTGCAAGCGCATTTGGAAAAGGGCTGATGGCTCGCGGTCTTTCCAAGCCTGCGCTTTGCCCGGGTTCGGTTTTGACCTGGATCAAGGCCGATTAGCGCTCTGGCGCCAACAATCCATGCATGGATTTTTTACCTTCTGCAACTTCGCGCAAATGGTTGCAAAAGACAGAGGTATTTTTTGAGCGCTACGTCCTGCCGCACAACGCTGCTTGGCACCAAAGCGTGGCCGATGGCGTGTATCCGCCGACGTTCTTGGCCGACTTGAAGGCGCTAGCCCAGGACGAGGGTTTATGTAATTTGTGCCTGCCCACCCTGGTAGTGGGCCGCGCCAAGCAAATGTTTGGCGCCATGGGCTTGTCGCCCGATACGCCACTGGCCTATTTCTGGTCCTGGGGACGCGACATGCACCTGATGGATGGGCCCGATGAGGTGCATCTGCGTAGCATTGCAAGACATGCATTGCGGCAATCCGCCGATCAAGGGGCATCCCTGGCGGCTTATTTCACCACGCAGCAGCAGTTGCGGGCACCGCCGCAGATCCGCTGATCGCCGTCGTAAGCGACACAGTGGGCGCCAAGGGGCAGGGCACAATCGGCGCTCTTGCCTTAAGCCCTATGTCGAGCCCACCTCTTTCTATTTCCCCGCAACCGACGGTCGAGTCCTTTGCCCGTATTGCGGGCCTGGAGGCTTTATGCCGGGGTTGCACGTTGTCAGTGTTTCCTTTGTTGCTGTACCGCGCCTGGGGCAGTGCGCAGCTGGTTTCAGAAATCTATTTCTGTATCGGTTTGGCATCGTTGGTGGCGGCGCTTTTGGTGCCGGCGCTGGTCCGCGTTTTGACACGGCGGCAGGTTTATTTGGGTTCGGTGAGTTTGTACCTGGTAGCGTCGGCTTTGGGCATATTGCAAGGCAAATGGACGACTTTGGCGCTGTTGTGCGCTGCCATTGCGGCGGCCATTTCCTTTGTTTGTTACAACAGCTATGTGCTGGACCATTTGGAAAAAACCGATTTCAGCCGCTTAGAAACTATGCGTTTGTTTTACGGCGGTGCCGGCTGGGCCATAGGGCCGTTTGCCGGGGTCTGGTTGTTGTCGGTGTGGGGTGGCGCGCCGTTTATTTTGCTGGCCGGGGCCGCTAGTTGGATGGCCTGGTTGATTTGGAAAACACCCTTGGGCGATGGCAAGTTTCTGGCGCGGGGCGCAGGTAGCGACGCCGCGCCAGCGCATGACTCACGCCGGGCCAACCCTTTGGCACTCATCGTCCGATTTTTTTCGCAACCCCGCCTGGTAACCGCCTGGCTGTTGCCCTTGGTCCGTTCTTGTGGTTGGTGGATGTTTTTTGTCTATTTGGGGATTTTTGCGGTGGAAAACGACCTGGGCGAACAAGTCGGCGGCGTAGCCAGTTCAGTGGCGAATATGGGGCTGTTTCTAGCACCCTTGATGCTGGCGTGGATGCAAAGGCGCTCGGTCCGCTCCGCGATCCGAGCCGGCTGCCTGGGGGCCAGTGCCTGCTATCTGGCCGCCGCCACGCTATCGCATTGGCCCTGGGTGACGGTTGGCTTGTTATTGGCCGGCACCGTGTTTTTGGTCCTGCTGGACACTTGTGCAGGTCTGCCCTTTCTCATGTCGGTCAAGCCGTCTGAGCGCACGGAGATGTCAGCGGTTTATTCCAGTTTTCGCGATGTATCGGGCATCGTGTCTCCGGCGATTGCATGGGTCGTGCTGCAATTTGCGCCCGTAATCGGCGTATTTGCGGTAGGCGCCCTGATATTGCTAGCTGCCTGGTTTCTTGCAGGCCAATTGCATCCGGAGCTTGGGGTCCCGGGCGCAGAGCGGATACGCATTAGCAGCTAGCGCACCACGGATATTGGATGTAGTTATCGATTTAAAATTCATTTTTTCATCACAAAATATTACAATTTGTTGTATAAATGCGGCTTTTCGGGCGTGCGTTAGCGAAAATCCCTTCGTGTACGGTTAACAGGCGTCCTTTTGAGCGGGTATGAACACCATGGAAAAGGTCTCCTGTCATGTGTATAAAAGGCTTGGCCTTGAAACTCTGCAAGAGCCGCATCTTTTGCATGCGCTTAAAGGCGCCAAGATGTCGGCAACACAGTCCGCTTTGAGCCAGATCACCGCCCGCAAAGCCAAATTGCCGCCGCAGGCTGGGAACGCTGTTGGAACACGCGACGCCGCAACCGTCAGCACACCGCCGAGCGCCAAAATCCAGGCCTCTGCCGAAAGCCTTTTGCGCGCGCTGGCCCGATCCCTGCAAGCATGGCGCAGTCACTTGCCACCCGATGTACAACCAGGCTTGTTGGCCTTGGTGCATGGGGGCGCCTCGATTGATGTGCAGTCGCTGGCTTTTTGCGCACCCAACCTCATTCATGTGCGTGGAAGCTACGAGGGGGATGCGTATACATGGCTAGCACCGGCATCGGAAATACAGTTTTTCTGCGTACCTAAAACCGGTGCGCCAGATGCGGCAGGCACCTCGATCTCATTTGAGCTAGGCGATGAGGCGTTTTCAGCCTAACACCGGCCAAATTTAAAACGGGATGCGCCCGCACAGCATGTCCCACCACATGCGCCAATCGCCCATGAAGCTAAACAGCGGGTACTTAAACGTCGCTGGGCGGTTGTGCTCAAAGAAAAAATGCCCCACCCACGCAAAGGCGTAACCTTGTAACAAAGACAGGGGAATCAGCCAGGCATTGAGGCTGGCCACGGCGGTCAACAGCAATACCAAGCCAATGCTCGAACCCACAAAATGCAGGCGCCGAGAGGTTCGGTTAGCGTGCTCGCCCAAGTAAAAGGGATAGAACTCGCTAAAGGTTTGAATCCGTTCTGCTTCAGGCATATCCATCTCCTTCGGTTGGGTTGGCATCATAAAGGCTACATGTTTTCGCAGGACAATGCCAGCTTTGCCGCTGCGCCATCACCATGCCCACTTCCCCAGACCAATCCCGTACCGACAACACCCGCATCCAATCCATTCGGCCCCTGATCGCTCCAGCCCTGCTACAAGAACAGTTGCCTGCCTCTGAAGCCGTATTGGCACGCGTAGAACAAAGCCGCACATCTATTTGTGATGTGCTCCATGGTCGCGATGATCGGCTGTTGGTGGTGGTGGGGCCCTGCTCCATCCATGACCATGGCCAGGCGATGGAATATGCCCATTGGCTCCAGACCCAATCTGAAAGCTTGGCGGATGATTTATTGATCGTGATGCGCTGTTATTTTGAAAAACCACGCACCACGGTGGGCTGGAAGGGCTACATCAATGATCCGCATATGGACGGCAGCTTTTCGATCAACGAAGGTTTGACCCTTGCGCGCGCTTTGCTGCTGGATATTGTCAAGCTCGGCCTGGCCGTGGGGACCGAGTTTTTAGATTTGCTCAGTCCGCAGTACATCAGTGATCTGGTGAGTTGGGGCGCCATTGGCGCGCGCACCACCGAAAGCCAAAGTCACCGCCAGTTGGCCAGCGGCATGAGCTGCCCGGTCGGCTTTAAAAACGGTACCGATGGCGGGATTAAGGTGGCCGTCGATGCCATGCTCGCAGCCCAAGCGGCGCACGCGTTTATGGGCATGACCAAATGGGGCCAAGCAGCGGTATTTGAAACACAGGGTAACGTGGACTGCCATATCATTTTGCGCGGCGGCAAGCAGCCCAATTACAGCGCTGCGGATGTGCAAGCGGCCTGCGGTTTGCTGGAAGCTTCGGGTTTGCGCGCGCAATTGATGATTGACGTCTCACACGCCAACAGCAGCAAACAATATGCGCGTCAGGTCGAGGTGGCGCAAGCGGTCGCTGACCAGATTGCGCAGGGCGACATGCGCATTAGCGGGCTGATGGTGGAGAGCCACCTGCGTGAAGGCCGTCAGGACAGGGTGGCGGGTAGGGCCTTAGAACACGGGGTTTCGGTGACGGATGCTTGCATCAGCACGGCGCAAACAGCGCCGGTGTTGCAAAGCTTGGCGCTGGCGGTGCGCAAGCGACGCGCACTGGCGCGCTCAGGCACCTAACAATCAACTAGCGGTGCGGCGGGGCACCATGGGGCCACGGCCTTCGATGTGACGGAAATTGATGCGGCCTTTGCTCAAATCATAGGGCGACAGTTCCAGCGAAACGCGGTCCCCGGCCAAGATACGGATATGGTTTTTACGCATTTTTCCCGCCGAATAAGCTATCAGCTGGTGGCCGTTGTCCAAGGTCACTCGAAAACGGGTGTCCGGTAATACCTCGTTAACGATGCCCATCATTTCAATTAACTCTTCTTTTGCCATAGGTTTCCTTTTGGTCGCAATGCGGATTGTGGCATGTTCATGAGGGCTTAGGGGCTGCCGATGGCGCTGTGGGCCCAGCCGATGCCTTGCTCTAGTGCGTATTGTGCCGCTGCGTCATGGCTATGAAAAACCGGGGTAAAGCGCATCACGCGGTCGGTGCTGGCCTGTCCCTGGCCGCTAGCGATCGACACCTGGGCGCAAAATTGGCCCGAACCAAGACGGGCCGGCAAGGCGGCAATGCGGTATTTGCCGATGGTGGTCGCGGCTTGTTGGGCCGCTAAAAATTGTCTGTACATCATGAAAATAGAAATTCACCACGCTCGGCAGGGCGCAAGTGACAAAGGAAAGAAAAGTCGCAAAGTAGGCGTAAAAGCCTGTTGTGCATCGACTAGCAGCTGCTTGGCACCGTCCTCTGCCGGGATGGTACTGGGCGTGTGGAACGCCTTGTCTGCTTAGCTAATGTAACACGGGACCGCGAAAGCCTAAGATATGAAGCCTGTAAGGTGCGCATCTACGCCGGCCCACCAAGATGTTTTCACTGGCAATGCCCGGGTCTCGGGAGATACAGGTAAATAATGAAACTCGACCGTTTTGACCACCAAATTCTTCAGCTACTGCAAGAAGATGGCCGCATCAACAACCAGGATTTAGCTGACCGCATTGGCTTGTCGCCCTCCCCCTGTTTACGCCGGGTACGTGCATTGGAGGAGTCCGGCTTGATCCTGGGCTACCGGGCGCATTTGGATGCGCGCAAGCTGGGTCTGACTTTGATTGCGCTTATTCATATTTCCATGGACGTTCATACGCCTGAACGCTTCGCGCATTTCGAAGCTGAAATTGCAGTCGTGCCCGAGGTCTTGGAGTGCCTCCTCATTACCGGGCAGGAGGCTGATTACCAGCTCAAAGTGATAGTGCGGGACATGGACCATTACCAGTCGCTACTGCTGCAACGCATTACCCGCATCGCCGGCGTCACCGGGGTGCATTCAAGCTTTGTGCTGCGCAGAGTGCTGGACAAAACTGCGGTGGACGTGGCCACCGGTTCGGCGTAAAAAACTAGCGCGCGTCGGGCAACTCAATCTTTACTTCAAGTACTTCCAGATTGTCTTGACGCTCTAGTTGTACCTTGATGTCGTTCGGATTGATTTTGATGTATTTGCTGATCACCGCAATCAAATCGCGCTGCAAATCTGCCATGTAATCGGGCTCGGACGCATGACGGCCGCTGCGCTCGTGTGCAAGTATGAGTTGCAGGCGTTCTTTGGCCACACTGGCTGTTTTTTTCTTCTCACCCAACAAAAAAGAGAGAAAGGACATGCTCTTAGTTCCCACCGAATAAACGCTTGAAGAAGCCTGGTTTCACCGCCTCGGTAAAGCGCATGGGTTTGTCATTGCCCAGGAAGCGATCAATCACGTCCTTGTAGGCCTCAGCAACTTCGCTGCCGGCCATATGCACCGCTGGCACGCCTTGGTTGGAAGCTTGCAATACGGTTTCGCTTTCGGGAATAACGCCAATGAGCTTGATGCGCAAAATATCCTGGATATCTTCAAGGGACAGCATTTGCCCCTGGTCGACGCGAGCCGGGTTGTAACGGGTGATGAGCAAGTGCTCTTTGATAGGTTCCATGCCCTCGATAGCGCGCTTGGTTTTGCTGGCCAACATGCCCAAGATACGGTCTGAATCGCGTACCGAGGAGACTTCCGGATTAGTCACCACCAGCGCTTCATCGGCGTAATGCATGGCCATCAAGGCGCCCGTTTCGATACCGGCGGGGGAATCACACACAATGAATTCAAAATCCATGGCTGCCAAGTCATTGAGTACTTTTTCAACGCCTTCTTGCGTCAACGCGTCCTTGTCGCGGGTTTGAGACGCTGCCAGCACATACAGGTTTTCACATTGTTTGTCTTTGATGAGTGCTTGGTGCAAATTGGCTTCACCGGTGATGACGTTAATCAAGTCATACACCACACGGCGTTCGCAACCCATGATCAGGTCTAGGTTGCGCAAGCCCACATCAAAGTCGATCACCGCTGTTTTGTGTCCGCGCAAGGCCAATCCGGTTGCAAAACTCGCGCTGGTCGTTGTTTTACCAACACCGCCTTTACCGGAAGTGACCACAATAATTTTTGCCATGAAGAGCTATCTTTCCAAAGAGAGGGTCAATGCGTTGAATTTTACGTTTTCAACGCTTCAATGATGATTTTTTCTTTTCCATCGTCGCTCAAGCGCACTTGCGCAGGTTTACCCAGCACATCCGGGCCCAATTCCTGCTCGGTAGTACGGTAGACGCCTGCAATAGACACGAGTTCAGGTTCTAGGGCCAAGGCGAATATCCGGGCCGAAGTGTTGCCTCTTGCACCGGCCATGGCTTTGCCACGCAAGGGCGCGTATACATGGATATTGCCATCGGCAATGACCTCGGCACCCCGGTTTACCATGGCCATCACAATCAAATCAGCACCCCGGGCATAAACTTTTTGTCCTGAGCGCAAGGGCTTATTCACTACCATCGTCGGATTAGCACCGTCCTTGGCGGCTGGTGCGACGGCTATAGGACTTGCTGCCAGGGGCGATACCTTGCCAGGTACAGCTACAGGGCTTACTGCGGGTTGCGCCGCCACCGGGTTTGCTTTAGCCGCGACTGGGCGGCGTATTTCAGGTGGTGCCTCAGCAACGCCGGATTTTTTTGCGACCGCCAGGCTGCTTTCATCCAGACCGCGCACCGCACTGGCAACTAAACGGCATTGCGTCAGCGTATTGAGCAGCAAATTCCATTGCGGATGGGGAAGGCTCAAGCCAGCTTGGCTGAAATCTAAAACAAGACCATCGGTATCAAAAAAATCTGGGCTTTCCCCATTGGGTCCAAATTTTTTTAAAAGTTCGGCCGCAAGTTTGGCCAAGTCAGAGGTTTTGACGATCAAAGCCACCAAAGTCAGCTGCGCACTTTTGAGCTCAAATGCTGGTGTATCACTGGCAGAAAAAGCGAGATCGGGTTGAACCGGCATGGTGAACTGCACAGAGGTAGAAACAAAAAATCAATTTTACCTGACGAAAAATTGTGAAATCTGGGCGCTGTGATTAGTGCCCAAAGCCAAAGCTATAGTTGTCCACTGAATCCTTGGCTTCTAGGTATTCTTTATATTTGTATATCAAATTAGTAGTAGTAGATAGAGTTCTTAATAATCGTCCAGAAAGTTGTTTTTATCTTTATAGATCAATGATTTAAGGCACTGGACAGCATGTGTATGAACGGTTTGAATGCCAGTGCTTCAGAATGAATAACATGCCCTTGTTGGCTGTGCCTGTGGATAAGTGGCTACTTGTTCCGATCTTATGCACAGCCTGGCGCTGCGCTTGTGCTGAGCGTATGCTTGTGCGCTCGCTATTTTAAAAAGGTTGTCTATGTGGTTTTTGGTGCTGGGTTTGTTCTTATTTCTAGGCACACATGCCTTGCGTATTGGCGGTGATGCGACGCGCGAGCGCTTATTGGGGCGTCTAGGGCCTCGCTATTTCAGAATCATCTACTCACTCACGTCAGTGCTGGGTTTTGCCCTGCTGGTATATGGTTTTGGCATGGCACGCGATGCGCCAGTGCTGCTTTGGACCCCACCACCGGCGATGAAGCATGTAGCCTATCTGTTGACGCTAGTGGCTATGGTCTTGATGGCGGCGGCTTATGTTCCGCGTAATGGCATCAAAGCCAAGCTGCACCATCCTATGGTCTTATCGGTTAAGACTTGGGCATTAGCGCATCTAGTGGCTAACGGTACCGTGGCCCATCTTCTGTTATTTGGCAGCATGTTGCTTTGGAGTGTTTTACTTTTTAAAGCATCCAGGGCGCGGGATAAGCTTAAGCAGGTGGTTTACACGCCGGGAAACAATGCCTCAACCATTTTGACCTTAGAGATAGGCATAGGTATGTGGTTGGTGTTTGTAGCCTGGGCCCATGGCTGGTTGGTAGGCGTGCAAGTGATGCAATAGACATGTCAAAGGCCATAATCGGTCTTTAGCGGAGATTTCTCTATGCCTAGACCCGTATTGGATGCCTCCCGTATCCACCCTTCGATCCGAGATAACGTCGCCAATCACCACCGCCATATGGTGGACCAAGTGGAAGCGGCGATTGCCAAGCATACGGTCCTGGTGGTGGGCATGGCCCTCAATCCCATGCCCAAAAAAGCGCGTGCTGCTTTAGACGCTGCTGGTATTGCCCATGGCTACCTAGAATTTGGCAGTTATTTCAATAACTGGCGTGAGCGCAATGCGCTCAAAATGTGGTCGGGCTGGCCTACTTTCCCCATGGTTTTTATCAAAGGTGTTTTAGTCGGCGGTGCGACGGATGTGCAAGCCTTGATCGCCAGCGGTGAATTGAAAAAAATGCTGGCGTAAAAAACCCCGGTATCACCGGGGTGTGCAAAACGGGCTTCAAGCCGTCGAGTTTTAGTCGTGGTGCCGTCCATGCCTCCATCCGCTCATGGCTTTGGTATCAAAAGTTTTCTTTTGTTCCGGCGTTAACACCGCATAAAAGCTTTTCACCGCAGTGGCATGTTTGTCCATCTCGGCCATGCGTGCTTCATGGTGCTGCGACATTATTTGTTTCATTTTGTCCAGGCGCTCGGGCATGCTGAGTTTGTCCATTTCTGCGCGATCGGGCCGTTGCGGGCGCGCTGGTGGCGTCATCGCGCCGGCCAGTGCGGCCCAGGCGGGTTCTTGGTCCGGCGAGAGTTTGAGCGCGGTTTTGAGCTTTTGCATATGGTGCTTCATGCGCCAGCCCATAGATTCACCGTGCTTGTCTTGCATGGCGTGCATGCCTGTTTTGGCGGGTTCGTCTTTAGGCGGGCTATTTTGGGCGCTGGCGTAACCGGTAAGCAAAGTCAGTGCGGCTGTGGTCAGCCATAAAGTAGTGCGGTTTTTCATAAAAAGATTCCTTAAAAGGCTCCGAAAGGGCGAGATGCTTTTTCGGATGGCTCTATAGTGCGCCGCTTGTATGTGGCCTGTGTTGCGCCAAGGCAAGGCTTTGTAAAGCTGGCCCGCTGTGCGCGGGACCTCGGTATTTTTAGGCGATTGCGAACAGGATTTGACCCGCCTCAAGGCGCAACTGCGTAGCCCTCCTCGACAATCGCCTGGCGCAAGGTCTCGCGTTCCTTGGCGGACTCAACTTGCACCAGGTTTTGATCCCGTTGGATTAGCACTTGGGCTTTGGGGTCCTGTTTTTGAATGGCTTTGGTTACGGCTTTTTCGCAATGGCCGCAGGTCATTCCGGTCACGGTAAATTCATAGTTCATGGCACTTCTTTCAAGACGTGGTGATCGCTGCAGGCCATTGTGCCTTGGCGAGGGCGGGGTTTTTTTGACGCAAAACAAGGGCTTCTCTTATGCCTGACACGGCAAACACGACATCACCGCTTTCATTGGATATTGGCATCGGCGGCATGACCTGCGCCTCCTGCGTTGGGCGGGTGGAAAAAGCATTGTTACGCGTGCCCGGCGTACAAAGCGCCAGCGTGAATTTAGCTACCGAGTCAGCCCGTGTGGCCTATGTGGCCCGGCAAGATAAGGAGGCGCCGGTAGACGCCTTGGTGCGCAGGGCGGTGCGCGACGCCGGCTATGAACCCAAAGAGTCCGACGCGGCCTTGGATGCGCTCGAGCCCTCGGCCTGGGAGGGCTTTGCCCCAGTGGCCTGGGGTTTTGCCCTTTCCTTGCCCCTGGTGTTACCCATGCTGGGCGAACTGCTGGGGTGGCATTGGATGCTGCCTGCCGCCTGGCAGTTTGTGTTGGCCACGCCGGTGCAGTTTTTTATCGGTGCGCGCTTTTACCGGGCCGCCTGGCACGCGCTGCGCGCGGCCAGCGGGAATATGGATTTGTTGGTTGCGCTGGGTACTACGGCGGGCTGGGCTTTGTCGGTCTGGTTGTGGCTGCGTGCGCCAGAGGGCGCCATGGTGCATTTGTATTTCGAAGGCTCGGCCCTGGTGATTACGCTGGTGCTTTTGGGCAAATGGTTGGAGGTGCGCGCCAAGCGCCAAACCACCTCGGCCATACGCGCACTGCACGCCTTACGCCCGGCGCGCGCGCACTGGATGGGTCCCGATGGCGAAGTCGATGTGCCGGTGTCCGAACTCTTGGTAGGCGATGTGGTGGTGGTCAAAGCTGGCGAGCGCTTTGCCGCCGATGGCCTGGTGAGCGAGGGGCAGACCCAGGCCGACGAATCCATGCTGACCGGCGAATCCATGCCCGTGACCAAAGACCTAGGTGCGCGAGTCCATGGCGGCAGCATCAATGGCGATGGTCGTGTGCTGGTGCGCTTGACGGCGGTGGGCACACAAACGGTGCTGTCGCACATCATCCGCCTGGTGGAAGACGCGCAAGCGGCCAAAGCGCCCTTGCAGCGCTTGGTGGACCAGGTCAGCGCCGTATTTGTACCGGTGGTTTTGCTGGTAGCACTGGCAACCTTGATCGGCTGGATGTGGGCGGGTCAGCCGCTGGAGGTGGCCCTCATTCGTGCGGTGGCCGTGCTGGTGATTGCCTGCCCTTGCGCGCTGGGCCTGGCCACGCCGGTGGCCATCATGGCGGGAACGGGTGTGGCGGCGAAGTACGGCATCTTGATCAAAGATGCGCAGGCGCTGGAGCTGGCACACCGGGTGGATGTCGTGGCTTTTGACAAAACCGGCACGCTGACCGAGGGCCGCCCGCGGTTGACGCGTTTTGTGGTGGCAGATGCGTCGCCTGCCGGCTCAGCCGGTGCTTCGCTGCCCTTGCCCGGTTTGCTTGAGCACGAGTTAATGCGGGTGTGCGCCAGTCTCCAAAGCGGTAGCGAACATCCGCTGGCGCGCGCCGTGGTGGCGCATGCAAAAGCGCAGGGTACCATCTGGGTCGCGCCGCAGGACGTGCAGGCCGTGCCCGGTCGTGGAAGTTTTGGCAAAGTGGACGGCCAAAGCTATGCCCTGGGTAGCTGGCCCTGGATGTTGGAATTACAAGGCGGCGGTGAGGCCTTGGACAGTTCTGCCTTGGGCGCACAAGCGCATGCCTTGCAAGCCCAAGGCTGCAGTGTTTCGGCTTTGGCTTGTTTGCAAGATGGCCATTGGCAGGTACGCGCCTGCATGGGCTTTAGTGACGAGCCCAAAGCTGGGGCAGCACAGGCGATTGCCGGTTTGCGCGCCAAAGGCCTGCAGGTGGTGATGATTTCCGGGGACAACTGGGGCGCTGCACGGACCATGGCGCTGCGCTTGGGGCTACATGCCAGCGCCGGCAGCGGTGAGGTGCTAGCCGGCGTCTTGCCGGGGGACAAAGCCCAGCGTGTGCGGGACCTGAAAATCGCAGGCCATGGTGCCAAGCTGCATACCGTGGCGATGGTGGGTGATGGCGTCAATGACGCGCCAGCCCTGGCCGCTGCGGATGTGGGCATGGCCATGTCCAATCCGGACGGCGGCGGCACCGATGTGGCCATGCAGGCCGCGGGCATCACCTTGATGCGCGGCGACCCGCGACTGGTACTGGCCGCCTTGGACATCTCCCGCCTGACGGTGGCCAAGATACGGCAAAACCTGTTTTGGGCTTTTTTCTATAACGTAGCCGGCATTCCGCTGGCCGCCTTGGGCTATTTGCATCCGGTGCTGGCCGGTGGCGCGATGGCGCTCAGCTCGGTCAGCGTGATGGCCAACGCCTTGTTGCTCAAGCGCTGGAAAGGGCCTTGATGCTTGCCGCCAAGGCGCTGGTTTAAGCCGTCAGCACCGGGTAGTCGGTATAGCCTTTGTCCCCGCCGCCGTAAAAAGTCATGCGGTCTGGGGTGTTGAGTTCCGCGCCCTGGCGCATGCGTTCTGTGAGGTCTGGGTTGGCGATAAACAAACGCCCGAAAGACACCAGATCCGCGCCTTCGGCTAAGGCCTTTTCGGCCAGCGCCTGGTCGTAGCCATTGTTCACCATCCAAGCGCCGTGGCCGCCGGCGTCGCGGTAGGCCTGGCGCAAAGCAGCGTAGTCAAAAGGCCCGTCGCCCTGGTGGTAATCGCGCTCGGCAATCGTCGAGCCTTCAATCACATGCAAATACGCCAGGCCCATGGGCCCGAGCGCTTGCACCACATGCGTGAACAAGGCCTTGGGCTGGGGATCAAAGGCATCGTTGGCCGGTGTGACCGGCGCGAGGCGTATGGCGCAACGCGCACCACCGACCTCTGCGCACAAAGCCTGCATCACCTCGATCAGTAAGCGTGCCCGGCGGGGCACAGCGCCGCCATAGGCGTCGTCGCGGTGGTTGCTGCCCGAACGCAAAAACTGGTCGATCAAATAGCCATTGGCGGCGTGCAACTCCACGCCGTCAAACCCCGCTTCTATGGCATTGCGCGCGGCACGCCGGTAGTCCTGCACGATGCCGGGTATTTCTTCGATGCCTAAGGCGCGGGGCATGGAGGTGGCAACAAACTTGGGCACACCCTCTTTGATGAGTACGGTTTTGGTGTTGGCCGTAATGGCCGAGGGTGCGACCGGCGCTTGGCCGTTTTCTTGCAAATCTACATGGGACACCCGCCCCACATGCCAAAGCTGCATAAAGATGCTTCCGCCTGCGGCATGCACTGCCGCGGTGACTGGCTTCCAGGCCGCTACCTGCTCCTCGCTCCAGATGCCGGGTACGTCGGCATAGCCTTGGGCTTGATGGCTGATGGCAGTCGCTTCGCTGATGATGAGCGCGGCACCACGGTGCGGGTCAGCGCGCTGGGCGTAGTAGCGCGCCATGCCCGCATGCGCCAGGGCGCCGGGCGCGCGGTTGCGCGTCAAAGGTGCCATGACCAGGCGGTGTTGCAAAGTCATTGCGCCTACGCGCAGGGGTTCAAATAAATTGCGCATGGTCTGTGTTTTCCTGTCTTGATGGTATCCCAACGCCGGTCTATTACTTGCGAAGCGCGGCCTGAATGCAGGCCTCACAATCGGCCGTGTTGTGAATTATTTGGAGTGTATGTGCAAGCTTCCTCAGGGCGCTTAGTCGCCCTCGCGCTGGCCTTGTCGGTAGGGGCTGCGCTTTCTTTGGGTATCACCCGTTTTGCTTATGGTCTGCTGCTGCCGGCCATGCGCGAGGATCTGGCCTGGAGCTACACCTTGGCAGGCGCTATGAACACGGCCAATGCGGCTGGCTATTTGCTTGGCGCCTTGCTCACGCCCTGGGCTTTGCGCCGCTGGGACCCGGTGCTGCTTTTGTCGCGCGGCGCGTTGGCGGCGACGGTGTTTATGGCTTTGAGTGGTTTCTTTACCGATGCCTCGGTCTTGTTGCTACAGCGTCTGCTGGCCGGTATTGCCAGCGCCTCGGTGTTTGTGACGGGCGGCTTGTTGGCGGCGCGCCTGGGCGCCCAAGACCCGCAGCGCGGCGGATGGTTGTTAGGCCTGTACTACGGCGGCACGGGTTTGGGCATCAGTGTGTCGGCGGTCTTGGTGCCTTGGGCTTTGGCGTTTTTTGTAGCGCAGCCGCATGGCTGGCGCTATGCCTGGTGGCTCATGGCTTTGGTTTGCTTGCTGGGCAGCCTGGTATTACGCTGGCCCACTAGGCAGCTCGACCAAGGTGGTCCCGCGGGGCAGCAGGCTGCGCGCACGCGCGTGGCTTTGCGCCCTTTGGCCTTTGGCCTGGCCGCTTATGGGATGTTCGGTGTGGGCTATATCGGCTACATGACATTTGTCGTGGCCTTGTTGCGCGCCCAGGGCAATAGCACGGAAGCCATCTCGGTGTTTTATGGAGTGCTGGGTCTGTCGGTGATGGCATCTTCGCGTGTTTGGGCGCGTTTACTGGACCGCGAGACCGGCGGACGCGCCATGGCCTTGCTCAATGGCTTATTGGGTATGGCCACGCTCCTGCCCGCAGTGTCTGACAACTTCACGGTGTTGATGTTTTCGGGCATCGTGTTCGGCGGTGTGTTTTTGTCGATCGTGGCTTGCAGCACCGCACTGGTGCGGCATAACCTGCCCCCACACCAGTGGGCTAGTGGCATCAGCGCGTTCACGGTGGTGTTTGCGGCCGGGCAGATTGCGGGGCCGACCATGGTGGGTTGGATTGCCGATGGCGAAGGCGGTCTGGAGCGCGGCCTTCTGGTATCGGCGCTGGCCTTGTGGCTGGGGGCGGTTTTGGCTTGGTGGCAAAAGCCTTTGGTTTTTAACCAAGAGAGTTCTGCGTAAGTACTTACTTACTGGGCTTTGGCTCGCTGCCTGCCGCGCCATGTCCGAAGCTATTTACTACGACTGCATCGTTTCCCATTGCATCCCAACAGACTCGAATGGCAACTCTTCGCACCAACACCCTCATCCCAAGCTAAAAAGACCAAATTGGCTGTTCAAGCTCCTCTTCACCCTCGCGGGGGTGAAGGGGCGGGGGGAAGCGGGGGGGGGGCAAACAAGCCGGGTCCATGCATCAGGTCCGAAAGCTGCTGTCCATACGGTCGAGTTTGCGCAGCATGGCTGGCCAGGCGAAGGCGCCGCCGATGCCATTGCTTTGGGTGCGCATGGCGTGCCCAACGCCGTCGATGATGCGCGGGTCCACCTGGGTGAGTTCGCCGCCGGCTTGCGCGCTGATCTGGATTTGGCAAGTGGACTCAAAGTTGTACATCAGCAAGAAAGCCTCCGGGATGGAGGTGCCCACGGTGAGCAGGCCGTGGTTGCGCAGTATGAGGTGGTTGGCACGGCCCAGGTCGGCTTGCAAGCGCGGTTTTTCCTCGTCGCGCAGGGCTACACCTTCGTAGCTGTGGTAGCCCAGCGAGGCCAGTACAAAGGTCGATTGCTGGCTGATGGGTAGCACGCCGCAAGCCTGGGCGCTGACCGCTACGCCAGCGCGCGTGTGGGTGTGCAGCACGCAAGCAGCATCGTCGCGCACAGCATGCACCGCGCTATGGATCACAAAGCCAGCCGGGTTGACAGGGAAGGGCGAGTCCATCAGTTTGTTGCACTGCTGGTCCACTTTGATCAGGCTGCTGGCAGTAATTTCTTCAAACAGCAAGCCGTAGGGGTTGATCAAAAAATGGTGCTCGTCTCCGGGCAGGCGTGCGCTGATGTGGGTGAAGATCAGGTCACTCCAGCCATAGGCGGCGGCTAAGCGGTAGCAGGCGGCCAGGTCAACGCGCAACTGCCATTCTTGCTCGCTGACCTGGTCTTTGACCGAGGGGATATGCATGCGAAAACTCCTATAGGTGCGCTTCACTCTAACCCATCGGCCTGGCCTGCACACACAGGGAAATGACCGCGACATCACGTGGGCGACAGCGGCGCCTAAAATGCAGTCCCCTTTGATCTGGACTGCGCGCCATGCTGTATCCCCAACACTTTGATGTGATCGTTGTCGGCGGTGGCCATGCCGGCACCGAAGCGGCGCTGGCGTCAGCACGCATGGGCTGTAGCACACTGTTGCTAACGCACAACATCGAGACACTGGGGCAGATGAGTTGCAACCCGTCCATTGGCGGCATCGGCAAAGGGCATCTGGTCAAAGAGGTCGATGCTTTGGGTGGCGCGATGGCTTTGGCTACCGATCAGAGCGGTATCCAGTTCCGCATTCTTAATTCCAGTAAAGGCCCTGCGGTACGCGCCACGCGCGCCCAGGCTGACCGGGTACTTTACAAAGCGGCGATACGCCGTATGCTCGAAAACCAGCCTAATTTATTACTGTTCCAACAAGCGGTGGATGACCTCTTGGTGGAGGGCGACCGCGTGGTGGGGGCGGTTACGCAAATAGGAATTGTTTTTAGAGCCACTGCGGTGGTGCTGACAGCGGGTACGTTTTTGGACGGCAAGATCCACGTCGGCATGAACCACTACGGTGCTGGCCGCGCCGGGGATCCGCCGGCTGCCCGCTTAAGCGCCCGTCTCAAAGAGCTGAAATTGGCGCAAGGCCGCCTCAAGACCGGCACGCCGCCGCGCCTGGACGGGCGCACGATTGATTTTTCCCGCTGCCTGGAGCAGCCGGGCGATGGCATGCCTGGCGGCATGGGCGCGCAACTGCCAGTGTTTAGCTTCATGGGCAGGGCAGGGCAGCACCCGCGGCAAGTCCCGTGCTGGATTACGCATACCAATGCGCGCACCCATGCGATCATTCGCAGCGGTTTTGACCGCAGTCCGATGTTCACCGGCACGATTGAGGGTGTGGGCCCGCGCTATTGCCCTAGTGTGGAAGACAAGGTCAACCGCTTTGCAGACAAAGAAAGCCACCAGATATTTCTGGAGCCCGAGGGTCTGGACACCCATGAGTATTACCCCAACGGTATCTCTACCAGCCTGCCTTTTGATATTCAGTACGACTTGGTGCGCAGCATGGTGGGGCTGGAGAAGGCGCATATTTTGCGACCCGGCTATGCCATCGAGTACGACTACTTTGACCCGCGTCAGCTGAAAAGCAGTTTCGAGACGCGAGCGATCCGTGGCCTGTTTTTTGCCGGACAAATTAACGGCACCACGGGCTACGAAGAAGCGGCGGCCCAGGGCTTGTTCGCCGGCATCAACGCCGCATTGCAAGCCGATGCCCGCACCAGCTACACCGCCGACAGCTGGCTGCCCGCGCGTGACCAGGCTTATATCGGCGTGCTGGTGGATGACCTGATTACCAAGGGCGTGACCGAGCCTTACCGCATGTTTACCAGCCGCGCCGAGTTCCGTTTGCAGCTGCGCGAAGACAATGCCGACGCCCGATTGACCACAGTAGGCCGCCAACTCGGGCTGGTGGACGATGCGCGCTGGGAGGCTTTCAGCCGTAAGCAAGACGCTGTTTCACGTGAAACCGAACGCCTGCGTAGCCTGTGGGTCAGCCCGAAAAACCTGGCCGCGCCCGAGGCAGAGCGTGTTTTGGGAAAGGCCCTGGAGCATGAATACAGCCTGGCCGATCTCTTGCGCCGCCCGGAGGTGGGCTACGCGGACCTGATGTCTATGGCCGCTGGTCGCTTTGCCAACCCGGATTTGCCGGTGGCCGCAGGGCAGGGTGATGGACTGGTGGTGGCCCTGGCGCAGGATGGGTTTGTGCAAAGCGTCGTCGAGCAGGTGGAAATTGCCATCAAGTACGCTGGCTATATTGACCGGCAAAAAGAAGACGTGGGCCGCGCCGCGCATTATGAAAACCTGCGCCTGCCCGAGACCCTGGACTATATGCAGGTATCGGCTCTCAGCATCGAGGCGCGCCAACGCCTGAACAAGCAGCGCCCCGAGACGCTTGGCCAGGCCTCGCGCATGTCCGGCATTACCCCGGCGACGATTTCGCTCTTGCTCATCCACCTGAAAAAAGGCAACTTCCGCGAGTTTGCCGCCAAGCCGCCGCAGCCTGCGACCGAGGCCGCGCAGTGAGCACCAGCCTGGCGGCGGGCTTGGATGCGGGGCTCGATGCGCTGGCCTTAGACCTCAAGCCAGCCCAGCGACAGGCCTTGCTGGACTACCTGGCGCTGCTGCAGAAATGGAACCAGGTCTATAACCTGACGGCGGTGCGCGACCTGCAAGCCATGCTTAGCCACCATCTTTTGGACTGTCTGGCCGTGGTTGCACCGCTGCGTGAGCGACTTGCAAGCCTGGCCACGCCGGCCCCGATACGCTTGCTAGACGTGGGCTCGGGCGCCGGTTTGCCCGGCCTGGTGTTGGCGATCTGCCTGCCGCAATTACAGGTGGACTGCGTAGACACGGTGGCCAAGAAGTCCAGCTTTATCCAACAAGCGGCCCTGAGTCTGGGCCTTGCCAACTTGCGCGGCCTGCATGCGCGGGTGGAAAGTTTGGGCCCTGCGTATCAGGTGGTCAGCGCCCGCGCCTTCTCGTCTTTGCCCGATCTGGTGGCCGGGTCCGATAAAGCTTTGTTGCCCGGCGGTTTTTGGATGGCGATGAAGGGCAAGACCCCGGATGAAGAAATCCAGGCGCTACCGCCGCAGGTGCAGGCGTTCCACGTGGAGCCTTTGCAGGTGCCGGGGCTGGACGCCCAGCGCTGCGTGGTATGGATGCGCCGCGTAAGCGTATGAGTAGACCGACGCAGGCGCTGCATCGAGCGCATACGCAGGCCTTGTTTCACGTGAAACATGCCGTCACGTAAACTCGCCACTTTGTTTCCTTAAGGTTTGCGATGCTTGGCGTCACCGATTACGGCACTTTCGTCGCTGCCGTCCTGATTTTTCTTCTCATTCCCGGGCCGGGCAATTTGGCGCTGGTGCTCTCCACCAGCAAAGGTGGTAGGCGCGGCGGTTTGGCGGCGACCCTCGGAGTAATTCTGGGTGACCAGGTCTTGATGTGGATGGCGGTGGCGGGTGTGGCCGCTTTGCTTAGCAATTACCCGACAGCGTTTCATCTGGTGCAATGGGTGGGTGCCGCATACCTGGCGTGGCTGGGTGCTTATATGGTGTTAGCCAAGCCCGGTGCGCCGTCGCCCATCGAGATTCGGCCCAGCCAGTTTTTGCGCCAGGCGTTCTTAATTACCTTGCTCAACCCCAAAGCCATTTTGTTTTATATGGCGTTTTTCCCTTTGTTTGTAGACCCGGTGCAGCAGCATGGTGTGCTGACCTACGGATTTATGGCTGCAACGATTGCCGCGCTCACTTTTTTATACGGCCTGGCCGCCACGCTGCTGAGCTACTACTTTGCCGAACGCGTGCGCGCTAGCCCGAAGATCAGCCAAGCCCTGGAAAAGCTGGCTGGCCTGGTTTTGATTGGTTTTGGCGTCAAATTGGTGGTTTCGCAGTAGCCGCCAAGTCTGCTACAGCGCTTCGTCCTTTTTCATACGACTTTTTTTGAGACAGCCCATGGCCCAGATATTTTGTGTTGCCAACCAAAAAGGTGGCGTCGGCAAAACTACCACTACCGTCAACTTAGCGGCCGGTCTGGCGCTGCAAGGCCAGCGCGTTCTGATGGTGGACCTGGACCCGCAGGGCAACGCCACCATGGGCTCGGGTGTGGACAAGCGCACCTTGCAGCTTTCGGTCTATGACGTGCTGCTCGAATCAGCCACCATGGCCGAGGCGATTACCCGCAGCGACAAACTGATCGCCGCCACATGCAGCTACGACATCTTGGGTGCCAACCGCGAGTTGGCGGGTGCCGAGGTGGAGATGGTGGAGCTCGAGCGCCGCGAACGCCGCCTCAAAGCCGCTTTGGCAGAGGTTAAAGAGCAGTATGACTTTGTGCTCATCGACTGCCCGCCCTCGCTGTCCATGCTCACCCTCAACGGCCTGTGCTGCGCCCATGGCGTGATCGTGCCCATGCAGTGCGAATATTTCGCGCTGGAGGGTTTAACGGATTTGGTCAACACCATCAAGCAAGTGAAAGCCAATTTGAATGAAGATTTAAAAATCATCGGCTTATTGCGGGTGATGTTCGATCCACGCATTACCTTGCAGCAGCAGGTGAGCGACCAGCTTAAGGCGCACTTTGGCGACAAGGTGTTTGACAGTGTGATTCCGCGCAATGTCCGCCTGGCCGAAGCTCCCAGCTACGGCTTGCCCGGCGTGGCTTTTGATCCGGCGTCCAAAGGCGCGCAGGCCTTTGTGGCCTTTGCGCAGGAAATGATCCGCCGCATCCCCACCATGCAATAAGCGCAGATGCACGCACAGGTATTGCTCTTGCCCGGTTGGCAAAACTCGGGGCCCGACCATTGGCAAAGCCGTTGGGAGGCGCGCTATGGCTACACGCGGGTGCAGCAACACGACTGGATGCGGCCCCTGCGCGGCGACTGGATGGCGCAGCTCGAAGAAGCCGTGCTTGGCCACAGCCAACCTTGCGTGCTGGTGGCGCACAGCCTGGGCTGTTTGCTGGTGGCCAGTTGGGCCGCGCATTCGCGCAACACCGCCAAAGTGCGCGGTGCATTGCTGGTGGCGCCGGGCGATGCGGAGCGTGACGCATTGCGGCCGCTGCTGGCCAGCTGGGCGCCGGTGACTATGCAGACCTTGCCATTTAGCAGCGTTTTATTTGCCAGCCACAACGACCCCTATTGCAGCTTTGCGCGCGCCTTCGCCATGGCCCAGGCCTGGGGCGCACGCTGCATCGATTACGGCATGGCCGGACACATTAACGCGGACTCGGCTCTGGGCGACTGGCCCGAGGGACACGCAAGCCTCACGCAACTATTGCAAACAAAGGACGATTCGCATGGCGACTAAAAAACCCAAAGGCTTGGGCATGGGCCTGGAGGCCTTGCTCGGCCCCAAAGTGCAAGACAGCGCCTCTGGCGCGGCGGACGAAAACGCGTTGCCGGTGACCCTGGTATTGGACGACTTGGTAGCCGGTCAATACCAGCCGCGCACCCATATGGATGAAGGCGCTTTGTATGAGTTGGCCGAAAGCATCAAGGCCCAGGGCATCATGCAGCCGCTCTTGGTGCGCCAGCTAAGCAGCGAACAAGCGCAAGCCCTGCAACCAGCGCGTGGCGCCAAGCCGCTGTATGAAATTATCGCTGGCGAGCGCCGCTTCCGCGCGGCCCGCTTGGCTGGTTTGGACGCGGTACCGGTGCTGGTGCGCAATGTGCCCGACCAGGCCGCCGCCGCCATGGCGCTGATTGAGAACATGCAGCGCGAAGACCTCAACCCGCTGGAAGAAGCGCAAGGGCTGCAACGCTTGATCAAAGAATTCGGCCTCACGCATGAAGCTGCCGCCCAATCGGTCGGGCGTTCGCGCAGCGCGGCCAGCAACCTGATGCGCCTCTTGCAACTGGCTGAGCCGGTGCAAGCCATGTTGATGGCTGGCGATGTGGACATGGGCCATGCACGCGCCTTATTGGCCTTGGACAAAGCGACACAAATATCCGCTGCCAACCAAATCGTTGGTAAAAAACTGTCGGTACGCGAAGCCGAAAGCCTGGTCAAAAAACTCAGCGCGGAATTCACACTCACTTCGGCCAAACCGAAAAAAGAAAAGTCCCGCGACTTGAAGCGCTTGGAAGAAGAGTTGTCTGACACACTGGCCGCTGAGGTAGAAATCCGCATCAAAAAACGTGTCAAGCGCAATGGCCGCATGGACGAGATGGGCGAGATGGTGATCCAGTTTGGCTCGCTTGACGCGCTCAATGGCTTGGTAGAGCGCCTGTCCCCGCAAACGGAGCGCTAAACCGTGTTTAATTTGCCCACCGAGCCCACTGCCACCAGTGGCTGGCGCAAAGCACCGCCCTGGCCAGCACCAGCGCTTTTGTCTTGGGGCGCGAGCTGGATTTTGTTTCGGCTTTTAAACACCCAGGGCTGGCCGCCGGTGTGGGCTTTGATGATGGCGGCAGCGGTCGGCGTCTTGCTTAGCGTGTGGGGCAATAGCTGGTGGCGCAAGCTGTTTATTGCCGGGGGTTTTCCTGTTTCCTTTGCGCTGAGTTTGCAAGTGCTGGGGCCTGGCGATTTGCCCAGTTGGACGTGGCTGCTGCCGCTGGCCATCATGCTCTTGGTGTACCCGGTCAATGCCTGGTCGGATGCGCCCTTGTTTCCTACGCCGGCCAAGGCTTTGCTGGAGTTGCCCGCGCACGCGCCGCTGCCCGTGGGCGCCAAGGTGGTGGACGCTGGTTGCGGCATGGGGCACGGCTTGCGCGCTTTGCGGCTGGCCTATCCGCAAGCCCATTTTTATGGTTTGGAGTGGAGCGTAGTGCTGCGCTGGTGGTGCGCGCTGCGTCTGCCCTGGGCGCGCATACGCCGCGCCGATATTTGGGAGGCCGACTGGTCCGGCTATGACATGGTCTACGCTTTTCAGCGCCCCGAAAGCATGCCGCGTGCCGTGGCCAAAGCGGCTAAGCAATTGCGCCCTGGTGCGTATTTGGTGAGCCTGGATTTTCAGGCCCATGACCTGGTAGAAAAAGCCAGTTACCAAGCGCCCAATGGCAAAATGGTCTGGATCTACCAAAGCCCTTTTGTCTATGCGCATGACTGATGCGTCTAAGGCGCATGCAGAGTCTGTGGCACCCTAAGCGATACCGGTTTCGACAAGCACGTAGACCTCATCAATTTTGCGGCAGTGCTGCACCCATTTACAACGAAAGAACACCCCATGGGACAACGTTTGACACAAATTGCTACCCGCACCGGCGACGGCGGCACCACCGGCCTGGGTGACAACTCGCGCGTCTCCAAAAACAGCTTGCGCGTGCACGCCATGGGCGAGGTCGACGAACTTAACAGCCACATCGGCGTACTCCTGTGCGAGGCCATGCCCGAGAGCGTGCGCAGCGTCTTGGTGGAAGTGCAACACCAGTTGTTCAACCTGGGCGGCGAATTGTCCATCCCCGGTTTTGAGTTGCTCAAGCCCGAGGCAGTGATGGCCTTGGACCAGGCTTTAGAGCAGCACAACGAGCACCTGCCCAAGCTGCAAGAGTTCATCCTGCCCGCAGGCAACCGTGCCGCTTCGCTAGCGCACGTATGCCGCACCGTAGCGCGCCGCGCCGAACGCGCCGTGGTGGCGCTGGGCAATGAAGAGGCCTTGAAAGAAGCCCCACGCCAGTACCTGAACCGCTTGTCCGACCTGATGTTTGTACTGGCCCGCGTGCTCAATCGCTATCGCACCGATGGCACGGTGGGGGATGATGTGTATTGGAAAAGTGAGCGGCTGGCGCGGGGGCAGTAGGGAGGCAAAAAGCATCCCTCCCAGGTCACTCGCATTGGAGCGCCCTTGCGTTATGCAGGTGGGGTTATTTATTTGGCCGATTCGGATGTGTGCTGAATTTTTGTAGACGGTCTAAGGGCCGGGTATTGTTATTTGGTTCGCAACGGCCGGGCTAATTTCAGGGATACCTTGCACATTTCTAATCTGAACGCAGCGCAGTACGAGTCCGTATTCACACCTGCCCTTGCACGAGCGGTTCAGGTCAGCGAGTAGTCCTAAACATTACTTAATTTACCAAAACCCGCTTTAGCAGCCGACCAACTCTGCGTCTCTGCCGCAAATGCGTTGGCGGAGTTGGGTGAAAACCTGGCGCTTGCCCCCCAGCGTCGTAACAAGAGCCCGCGTGCTTGGGCCAGCCGCATGGCGGTGTCCACAACCCCTTGACTGCAAGGGCGCGCGCCTTAACCCGCCGGCGCCAATATCGCCATCGTGATGCGCGAGATGCAGGTCATATTGCCGGCCTCATCACGCAACTCAATTTGCCAGACATGCGTAGTGCGTCCGCGATGCACGGAGCGCGCAGTACCGGTGACCCAGCCGGAGGACACGCCGCGCAAATGGTTGGCGTTGATGTCCAAGCCCACGGCGCGGTAGCCCGGCGGGCAGGAAAAAGCCGCGCCGCACGAGCCCAGCGTTTCGGCCAGCACCACGGACACACCGCCGTGCAACAAGCCATAGGGTTGGCGCGTGCGTTCATCCACCGGCACGCGACCCACGATGTAGTCGTCGCCCACTTCTACAAACTCGATACCCAGTCGCTCGTCCGCGCCATTGCGGGTGTTGGCGGTGAGTAGTTCGACGCTAATAGGTTTTTGCCAGATACGCATGCGGCGCTCGCTTTAAGAAAATGTGCGTGACAACTCGGCAATGTGCTCGGGCGAAATGCCACAGCAGCCGCCTACCATGGTGGCGCCCTGTTTGACCCAGCGCTGCGCCCAGCCGGTGTAGGACAGCGGATCTAGGTCGGCGCGGATGTCCAGAATGACGGCATTGGCCGTGGCTTTTTTGGGCTGCGGCGGAAAGGCATTGGCATAGACGCCGATGTCCACGCCGGTGTTCCCAATCACTTGGCGCGCCGCCACTACAGCCGCTTCCATTACTTCGGGTTGGCTGCAATTGAACAGCACGGCTTTGGCACCTAAGCCCAGCGCTTCGCGAACCGCTGCATCGACCGCTTCGCCAGAGCGCAGCGTAACGGAATCGCCTTCTGGCTCATCGTCGAGTGTGAAAGAAATCCACAAGGGCTTGGTGTTGGTGCCCAGCGCTTCGTGCGCGGCGCGAATTTCAGCTATCGAGCTTTGCGTCTCGGCCAGCCACACATCGACCAGCGCGTCCATGCCTTCAATCAGTTTGCTGTGTATCGCTACCGACTGCGCATGGACAAATAAATCAGGCCGGTAAGAACCCAGGGCTGGCGGCAGCGAACCGGCTACTAGCACTTTGTGCCCAGCCGCATCGGCACTGGCGCGGGCCAGTTCGGCGGACAAGCGGGCCAGGGCCACGCCTTGGGCCTCAAAGCGCTCTTGGCCGATATGAAAAGGCACGACCGCGTAGCTATTGGTCGTCAGCACCTGCGCGCCGCTATCTGCAAACGCATCATGCGCCTGGCGCACAAACTGCGGCCCTTGCATCAGCGCCAGCGCAGACCATTCGGGTTGTTGAAAAGGTGCGCCTATGCGCTTGAGTTCACGGCCCATGCCGCCATCGAGAATTGTGACCGTGTGACCCATAATTTAAAACTCGTCTTGCATCCAGTACCACTTGTACAGAAAGTGCTGGCCCAAACGCCGAAACGGCGCCAAGGCTTCGGAGCGGAACAGCTTGAAGAAATTCGGATATTCCAGGGGCGAACTGTATATCGGAAGTTGGAACACCTCCTGCCCCTGGTCTTTGCCTGCCACACGCTGCGCAATACGCTTGCCTGCCCAGGTGGAAAAAGACACGCCATTGCCACCATAGCCTAGCGCATGCCACACCGTTTGCGTCGGGTCCGGGCGGGTCAGGCGCGGCATCATGTCGTGGCTCACGTCCACCCAACCCCACCAGGAGTAGTCGATCGAGATACCCGCCAAGGGCGGAAATTTGCGCGCAATCGCGTCCGTCAGCAGTTTCAGATGCGCCGGGCGCTCGGCGTCGGCGCCGCTAATGGCGCTGCGGCTGCCTAGTTGCAAACGGTTATCGGGTAACAGGCGGTAGTAAAAACGCAGCGTTCGCGTGTCGGTCAAAAAAGTTTGCGACTTGAAATTCGTGGCTTTGAGTTCCGCATCCGTCAAAGGTCGCGTGACCACCGAGTTGGACAAAATCGGCAACATCTTGTTTTTCAAAATCGGTGTCATGCCCTGGCCGGTGTAGCCGCCGGTACAGACCACCACGCGCTTGGCGCGCACCACGCCGCCAGGCGTTTGCAAATGGTGTATGCCATTGATGGTTTGCCAGCCTTGCACCGGGCTGGCGGTATGCACTTTGGCGCCCAAGGCGCGGGCTTTTTGCATCAGGCCGAAGGTAAATTTCAAGGGGTGTACGCCCACGCCTTCGGGTTCCCACATGGCGGCGTGCGCATCGCGCTCGTCGCAATAGTTTTCGCGCAGCTCTTGCGCGCTCATCATGCGCGTACCGTAGCCAAAAATATCGCGGCGCACGCGGGTTTGCTCTTGCAAGTAGGCTACCTTGGACGCGCGGTGCGCGACATACAAATGCCCGCCATCAAAGGCATTGCAATCGATCTCTTGTGTGAGTGCGCAAAAGTTCTCAAAGCCGGTGCGGATTTCGGTATCCAGCTTTTTGGCCGTATCCAAGCCCCAGCGCGCAATCCATTGCGAGCGGGTTAAGCGCCCGCTGGCGTTTTGGCCCTGGCCGCCGCTGCGGCTCGAACAGCCCCAAGCAGTCTGGTTGGCTTCCAGCACCACCGCGCCGATGCCGTGGTCTTGCGCCAAATACAACGCAGCGGACATTCCGGTAGAGCCGCCACCGATGACCACCACGTCCACATCCATGTGGCGCAACACCGGGCCGTCGTCCGCAGGCGGGGTGCCCGCGCTAGCCACCCAGTAGGTGGGTGCATAGTCACGCCCGGCGCCCGGCGTGGGCATGACCAGCGGGTCGTACTGCGGGTCGTAACGGGTGTCTGTGGGGCGACTGGGAGGCGTGGCCGTATGGCCATGGAAATGCTGCGCGGTGCTCATGGCGGGGTGCTCGGTGTGTCAGGCGACGGGAGGCAAGTTGGGGCGTGCTTTGCGGAAAGCGTTTTTCACGGCGATCTTGCCGTTGTGGAAAGTGAAGATGTCCACCCCATCGGTCTCGACGCGGCTGCCGTCGCCAGCGGTGCCGGTATAAGTCCATTGGGACACACCAAAGTCGCCTTGCACAAAATGCACCCCGTTGCGCCACTGTGCGTCCGGCAGCGTGGCCCAGGCCAGCGCAAAGGCTTTGCGCACCGCTTCAGGGCCCACATGGCGGGCGCCGCAGGCATCGGGGCCACCCGCAGTCATGAACACACAGTCCTCGCTCATAAAACGCATGAGGCCATCGAGGTCATGGCGGTTCCAGGCTTCGCTAAAGGCTTCCAGGGTGGCGGTGGTAACAGGCGGGTGGCTCACAGACATTCTCCAGAGATTCGGTTGGCACAAGTGTGACCCAAGGATAGAGTTCCTGCCCGCGTGGCGCTAGAGCCAGATGCGCTTATCGGGCAAGCCAGCCCGATGCTCAGACCGTTGGTACAGGCCATGCGCAGCGGGCGGGCCTGCTGGTACCGCCTGGCCCCTTCTTTATACTGGCTGGCACCATGACCCAGCGCCACCGCACCAAAGACGCCCAGTGGGAAAGCCTGTTCACACTGCCCGATAAGCCGGCCTTGCCCTTACAGCAGCGCCTGCGCTTGTCAGTGGTGCAGGCGATTTTGGATGGCCGCCTGCCCGCTGGAGCCCTGTTGCCCTCCTCGCGCGAACTGGCCCAGGTGCTGGGCCTGAGCCGCAATACCGTTACCGCCGCCTATGCGCATTTGATGGACGACGGCTTTATCGAATCGCGCCCGCGCAGCGGCGTCTTTGTGACCGACAACGCACAGGCTGCGGCCAGCAAACCGCTGGCCCTGGGCACAGGGCGCGGCGCTGAAGCCGCCCAGGCCAAGGCCGAGGCGCTCGCAGGCGCAGCCCAACCCGATTGGAGCTGCCGCGTGCTGCGCTCTTTGTCCGACCAGCGCACCCTGGCCAAGCCCGATCAGTGGCGCCGCTATGCCTATCCTTTTGTGTACGGCACTTACGACCCGCAGTTGTTTCCATCCGAGGCGTTTCGCGAATGCTGCGTCCACAGCCTGGCGCGCGCACATCTACCGCACTGGACGCCCGACTTTGAGCTCAGCGATGTGCCCGAGCTGGTCGAGCAAATCCGCCTGCGCCTCTTGCCCAAGCGCGGTGTGTTTGCCCTGCCCGAAGAAATATTGATCACCGTGGGCGCGCAGCATGCTTATTACCTGCTGGCCGAAGCCTTGTTCGACGAAAACCAGCGCGTCGGACTGGAAGAGCCCGGCCATCCGCATGCGCGCAACAGCTTTGCGCCGCGCCATCCGCAATGCCTGCCGCTGGCTGTCGATGCCCAGGGCCTGAAGGTGGACCGCTTGCCGGCGCTGGACTATGTGTTTGTCACGCCCTCGCACCAAAGCCCTACCACTGGCACGCTCAGCATGGAACGACGCCGCCTGCTTTTGCAAAAAGCGCAGGACAAAGACTTTGTGGTGATCGAAGACGATTACGAGGCCGAAAATTTGTACGAAGGCGAGCCCATGCCCGCGCTCAAAAGCTTGGACAAAGTCGGCCGTGTGATTTACGTGGGCTCGGTATCCAAAAGCCTGTCGCCTTCTTTGCGCCTGGGCTATATCGTGGCACCGCGCGCCCTGATTGCCGAATTGCGCGGCCTGCGCCACGCCATGGTGCGCCACCCCAGCGCATTTTTGCAGCACACGTTTGCGCTGTTTTTGTCCTTGGGCCACCATGACGCCCATGCGCGCCGCGTCAACCAGGCCATGCAAGAGCGTATGTCTATGGTGGCACGCGCACTGCAACAGCATTTGCCGGACTTTCAATTTACGCTGCCATCGGGCGGCGCATCGGTATGGGTGCGCGCCCCGGCCTGGGTGGACTCGTCTGAATTGGCCTTGATTGCGCGTAAGCATGGGGTGTTAATCGAAGCGGGTGATGTATTCTTTATGCACCCGCCCTATCCGTGCCCGTATTTCCGCTTGCGCCTGTCGTCCATCGCTGCCGAGCAAATTGCGCCCGGCATCAAAGCCCTGGGCGCCGCTGTCGATGAACTGGCGACTGCGCGCGGTGCCCCTAAGCGCGTGGTCTTGCGGGTGGCGTGAGCTGCTCGCGGTATTTGGGTTTGGTAGTTAAAAAATGATTTTTTTCGTACACACTTAGTGGCTCTGCGCCCCAATTCTTCTGCGAGCTTTTGTCTATGCGTTTAAGTATTTGGTTTGCTACTGCGTTACTTTTTGTAGCGCATGTGGATGCATCTGCAAGCACCCTGGCAGAGAAGCTGCTCAGATCGGAATATGTGTTGTTGATGCGCCATGCCCTGGCGCCTGGCGTAGGCGATCCGCAGGGATATTCTTTAGACCGTTGCGAGACGCAGCGCAACCTTGACGAGCAAGGCAAGCAACAGGCTGTGCGTGCCGGGCAGTGGCTGCGTACACAAGGTATCCAAAGTGCTACGGTGTTGAGTAGCGTTTGGTGCCGCTGCCAGCAAACCGCGGACCGACTCGGCTACGGCCCTGTCACCATAGAGCCCAGCCTGGCGTCTTTTTTCGATGCGCCTGATCGCGCCCAAACACAAAACCAAGCGATGCAGCGCGTGCTGGCGAACATGCTTTCACAGCCCAATCGCAAGCCATTGATAGTGGTAACGCACCACGTCAATATCTTGCAGTACGTGGGCGAGAACATAGGCTCCGGTGATATGGTGCTCGCGCGCGTCGGCCCGCAAGGACAGATGTTGGAGTATTCGCGTATCCCCAGTCCCTAGGGGATACCCGTGTGAGCTGGCGCAACTTAAATTTGAGTGGCCATATACGCATCCAAAGGGACCCATGCATTCCATAAAGATTTCTACTGCCACCAAGGCCGAGGTGGCGGCAATAGCCCATTTGTTTGACGCCTATCGACAGTTCTATCAATACGCGCCGGACTTGGCGTTGGCTAATCGCTATATCGCAGAGCGTATCGAAAAAGCAGACTCCCTCATTTTGTTGGCGCAAGACGCAAGTGCACAAGCGCTTGGTTTTTGCCAGCTCTACCCTACTTTTTGCTCGCTAGAGGCCAAGCCGATTTATGCCTTGTATGACCTCTATGTGGCACCGGCCGCCAGGGGCGCGGGCATTGGTAACTTGCTGTTGTTGGCGGCCGAGCAAAGCGCCCGCGAGCACGGCATGTGCCGCTTGGATTTGACAACCGCCAAAACCAATCTTCCCGCCCAAGCGGCCTACGAAGCATTGGGCTGGGTGCGCGACGAGGTGTA
>CAMBFO010000016.1 GCA_945865675.1 Comamonas sp. lk | reverse complement strand
ATGAAGTTCAGCGACATGGGCAGCAGGGGCAGCGTAAAGCTCGCCTTGGAACGCACTGGGCTATTGGCCATAAAGGCCACCATCTCGCGCGCTTCGTTCCAGCTATCCGCCATCACCGGCGCAACGACCTCCATGCCATGGGCATTGATCAGAGTGGCCTTGGGGTTCATGACGATCTGAAACTCCACCTTGGGCGACACCGAAGGCCCCACGCGATCAGCCCAGGCCAATACCTCTTCCAGGTGTTTGATGCGAAATACCTGCAACTTCATGCCGATGAATTGAGGGCGCGGGTGCAGCTTCAGGTGAAAGCAAACCACCACGCCAAAAAAGCCCGGCCCCGCACCGCGCGCCGCCCAGTACAGGTCGGCATGGTCGGTCTCGTTGGCGTGCACCAGCGTGCCGTCGGCCAGCACCACGTCGATACCAATCACGTTTTCGCACCCCACGCCTACGTTGCGGCTGTTCCAGCCAAAACCACCTTGCAATAAAAAGCCCCCCATGCCCACGGTCCAAGCGTGTGCCGTGGGGAAAAACAATTTATGCTCCACCAGCGCCAAGTTCAGCTCCCCCGCAAGAACTCCCGGACCGATGATGGCGGTCATCTTCATGGGGTTGACTTCAATCGACTTCAGGCGCGAGAGGTCCAGCAGCAGGCCACCGTCGCGGATATGGTTTTGTGCCCAGCTGTGCCCACCGGAACACATCCCTATGTGCATGCCAGCTCGCGCGGCCTGTCGCACCGCCGAGACGACTTCATCGGCGTTATTGGCCTGCACCACCATTTCCGGGCGGCGCCCAGGGTCGCGCACGGTAAAACTGGTTCCGAGCACGGCTTGCTCAAATCCGGCGTCGCCACGACGCAAGGTGACGCCAAGATTGTGGGTCTGTTGCATACAATTTCCTAGTCAGTCAAGCCTTGTGATGGGCGCGCTCTTAGCTTTTCTTCTCTGGACCAAAAGTTGTGTAGAGCTCAGGCAAGATAGCTGCCAGATGGTTCATTTCCTGGGCGCAGTGCACCAGCAACTCCATAGCCATGTTGTCGGTCAAGGGAGCGAACTTGGCGGCAACCCGGCCTAGCAGTGCGCCTGCAGCGCCGGGCATACCGCGTGGGCGGATGTTGGAGCCGGCGAGCCAAAAGCGCGAGCGCATTTCCGAGCCTCCCGGCACGGGGCGCACATGGTGAATGAGCCAGCCGGTCTCCATCGGGGTACCGGCCATACTGCCGCGTGCGCAGATGGCCACTTCGCCCTCGCGCTTTAGGCGCGCTTCGTCCAGGCCTAGGCTTGCCGGGGATACAAAACGGATGGCCAAGTTCAGCCTTTGGTTACCCACGTACTCCACCACCTGCGAGGTGCGACCCACGTAGTAGTTCAGGTCGCTGCGCCCATCGGCCCAAGCTGCATGCAGGTGCGCGCGCGGGTGCCAGAGCTTGTAGCGTTGCGCTTGGCTGCCATGCCAGGCAAACCACCAGTCCCACATCGCTGGTGTGACACCTGGCATATCGGTGCGCACAAAGATTCGGAAGGCGCCGTCGGGGCTGATGGTGACGCCGTTTTCCACTGGCCAATAGCCCGGCGATTGCAACTGCGGCGCGCTCGCTAGCGGCGGCAACAGTTCTACGGTCTGCAAGCCCACGGCAATAGCCTCGCGCACATGGGCGGGCAAAGGCGCCATATCGGGCTGGTAGAAGCGTGCGTAGGGGCTGCTTGCCAACTCGTCGGCGGTGTAGCCGAGGTGAACGGACTCTGGGTGGGGCATGGGCGATATTCGGAGGAATCGCATTAATTATGCCGAAAGGAACAATTAATACATCCTGGCGTTTACCCTAGCTCGGCAACATCAGTGAGCGCAACACCTCAAACAACAGGTCGCCGTGGCGCTCGACGTAATCTGGTGCGTACACATCTACCCCATAGGTGTCGCGGATGATCTCGGCGTCCAAAAAAGGGAAATTCATGATGCCCAAAACCATGGGCACCAGGTGTTCCACGGCAGGCGGGCGGGTGCCGGCCAGGCGCGCCAAGCCCTCGAGCAGTGTCTTGCCCATGGCGTAACCCGGCGTCAGCAGGTGGTCACGGAGCCAGTCGGCCCGCGCCCCGCCCTTGGCAGTTTCGTCCACCACAATATGTACCAATTCAGGATGGCGAGAGGCAAACAGCACCAGTTGTCGAGCCACCATCCGTAACAAATCGGGCGCAGATGCAGGGGCCGTCAAGGCGGCCTGAAATTGGACTACTTGCGCGCGCAGCTCGGCCACGGCATCCCCCACTGCGGCCTCCCACAAGACATCTTTGGACGCGTAGTGGTAATGCACCAGCGGCTTGGCCACGCCTGCCATGCGAGCAATTTCCACAATGCTCACCCCATGAAAGCCGCCACGCGCAAACGCTTTGAGTGCGGCTTTGCGAATGTCCAACGACGCATCGACCTGGGACTTGTTGGGGCGTCCGGGCTTGCGTGGCTCGGGTGCAAGGGAATTCATGCTGGGCATGAAGGGCACTTTAACTGAGGCGTTGATTAGATTTTCAGTAAGCGCTTCATCAATAGCGTCGGAAAATCCTGCCGGTGCGCAGCAATCGCGTAAACATAGACATCTGCGTTGATGCGCCGGTACACCAGCTTGTGGTGTGAAGTAAAAACATTTTGGTATTCGAAAATTCCAACCGATGCAAGTTCCTGAACGGGCGCCCCGGTGAGAAAACCCGTATCCACGAGCGCCAGCTTTTTAAAGATTTCGTCCTCGGCATTGAGCCAATCGGCCTCGCTCCATTCGCCCTGCATATACTCTTGCAACCAAAGCAAGTCATCCTGCGCATCGGGAAGAATAAAGACGGCCATTATTTGCGCTGTTGGCGGGCAGCTAGTAACTGGGCCCGCGATTGGGCGGCAGTAATGCCTTTGCCTTGCACTCGGTCTTTTTCACCCAAGGCCATGATCTTTAAGGCGGCAATGAGCGATTCCTTTTCTTGGTACTGCTTGACGCCCTCCACCACCATGCTGGCCTCGCCGTTTTGGGTGATAAAGAACGGATTGCCGTTCATCTGCAGGTCTTCAGAAATTTGGGCGGCGTGGCTTTTTAGATAGGAGATGGACTTGATGTTGGTGACGGATGGCATAGAAATCCTGTAGGTGGATGCGACTGAATATAGGTCCAAATTTAGTCATCGTCAAGGAAGAAGGTGATTGCAATGGCCCAAAATGGACAGGCTGTTGGCATTCAATCTCCAAGGACCCTCGTGGGGCGCAATCGCCTTAGTCCTTGGTTTGATCCCTCATTGATGTTGACCCCTTAGGTAAGGCGCCAGACTTTGTCATGACCAGCTTGGCAGCGGCCAGTTTGGTCACCTGGTTTGGCGAAGACAACCCGCAAGCCCTGATCGCCGAAATCCGCCCGGATGTTTTGATCAAAGGTGGCGACTACCAGATGGAGGTGTTGCCCGAGACGGCGCTGATGCATACCTGGGGCGGCAAGGCGCTGGCGCTGCCTTATGTGTCGGGCTACTCGACAACTGCGCTGGTGAAAAGGATTTGAGCGCAGGGTAGTTAAGGTTTGTAGACCAATCCCAGCGTGAAATTGGTATAGCTGGGGGAAATCGCCAATCCATTGCGAAACTCAGGAAATACGACAGCATTATTCGTCACACGCTGAAATTCCAAGGCAAGAAAGCTACGCGGCGTCAGCGCATATCGAACCCCTGCGCCTAAGCCGAAGCCGTTAAAGTTAGGCTCTGCGCTTCGTACACCGGCAGGATCAGTTTTGCTCACCACATAGGCCGCTTTGCCATACAACAAGGTGTCTTTGCGTATATACAAGCCTGGCGCAACATAGAGAGAATAACGAATCTTTTGGTTGATTATTTCCGCTCCGCTTTTAAAGCTCGTCCCCTCGCTGCCAGACCCGCCCTGCAAGAAGTAATCCAGATCGTACATACCACCAAGAAGCAGCGCCACGTTAGGCCACAATGAAAACTCATAGCCACCACCCAGAGACACGCCACTGCCTTGGCCAAAATCATCAGTCCCCGCGTCCGAAACAAGCGACATCGAATCCAAACCGGCATCCAGCGTAATAAACCAGCCTTGGCGCCTATCCTGCGCGTGGGCGCTCAATGCAAGAAACGATACCAACAACACGCCACCAACACATTTTTTCATTGCGACTCCTTGTTAAATGACCGCCGTATTCATTACAAAGCTATCCGCACTGGCCTTGGGCCAGTGGTGCTGGTAGACCATGGGCAGCTTATCCAGCGTGTCTTTGAGCAAACTGCCTTCGGGGATTTCGCGCAGCAAGGCATGGGCCAGGCTGTCCACCGTGTGGTCGCCAGTGCGGCGCACGATGTGGTGGGCGTTGATCTCGTTGGGGTGTTGCACGCCAGCGGCTTGCACCAGTTCTTTAAGGGCGTGCAAAGTGTTTTGGTGGAAGTGGTAAACGCGCTCGGCCTTGTCGCCCACCACCAGCGCTTGCTGGCGCAGCGGGTCTTGCGTGGTCACGCCGGTCGGGCAGTGGCCGGTGTGGCAGGTTTGCGCCTGGATGCAGCCGATGGCAAACATAAAGCCGCGCGCGCTATTGCACCAGTTAGCGCCCAGCGCCATCAGGCGCGCGATGTCAAAAGCGCTGACCACTTTGCCCGCGCAGCCGATCATGATCTGCGAGCGCAGCCCGGCGCCGCGCAAACTGTTGTGTACCAGGATCAAGCCCTCTTGCAAGGGCGAGCCCACGTGGTCGATAAATTCCAGCGGCGCCGCGCCAGTGCCACCCTCGGTGCCATCGACCACGATGAAGTCTGGCGTGATGCCGGTTTGCAGCATGGCCTTGACCATGGCAAACCATTCCCAGGGGTGGCCGATACACAGCTTGAAACCCGTGGGTTTTCCGCCTGAGAGTTCGCGCAAGCGGGCCACAAAATGCATTAACTCCGTTGGCGTGCCAAACGCGCTGTGCGAGGCCGGTGATACGCAGTCCACCCCTACCGGCACGCCGCGCGCCTCAGCAATCTCGGGCGTCACCTTGGGGCCGGGTAGCACACCGCCATGGCCGGGCTTGGCGCCCTGGCTAAGCTTGATCTCAATCATCTTGACCTGCGGGTCACGGGCATTGGTTTTGAATTTGTCGGCGTTAAACGTGCCGTCATCGTTGCGACAACCAAAATAGCCCGAGGCCACTTCCCAAATCAAGTCGCCGCCGTGTTTACGGTGGTGCGCCGAGATGGAGCCTTCGCCGGTGTCATGCGCAAAACCTCCGCGCTTGGCGCCGGCATTGAGCGCGCTAATGGCATTGGCGCTGAGCGCGCCAAAACTCATGGCCGAAATATTGAACACGCTGGCGCTGTAGGGCTGCGCGGTGTGCGGCCCGATGGTGATGCGAAAGTCGTGCGAGGCCAGCGTGCTGGGCGCCACCGAATGCGTCATCCATTCATGCCCCGTGGCATGGGTATCGAGCTGTGTGCCGAAAGGCCGCTTATCCGAATCGCCCTTGGCACGCTGATAGACCAGCGAGCGCTGCGCACGCGAAAAAGGCGTTGCCTCGTTGTCGCTCTCAATGAAATATTGGCGGATTTCAGGCCGGATGAACTCCAGCAAAAACCGCATATGCCCAATGACCGGGTAATTGCGCAAAACGGCGCGCTTGGTTTGCCATAAATCATGAAAACCCGTGCCCACCAGGTAGACAAACACCAAGACGGGAAGCACATAGCCGCCGCCGACCCAGGCCAGCAATGACAGCAGCAAACCAATGGCGCACAGCGTAAAGGCTAGATAGCGCATGGGAAACACAGAATGAAAGAAATTCAGCACAGCAGTGGCTCCTTGTCAAACACCTGTCGGCACACCTCCCTGACCGAACCATACCATCAGCGCAAGACCGGCCATAGTGGCGGCGATGAAGCCGTCGAGCAAGCGCCAAGCCATCGGCCGGGCAAACACCGGGCGCAGCAAGCGTGCGCCAAAACCCAGGGCGGCAAACCAGCACAGGCTGGCACTGGCCGCGCCCAGCCCAAACCACCAGCGCCCGGCCTCGCCGCGCTGCGTCGCCACGGCGCCCAGCAGCACCACCGCATCCAAATACACATGCGGGTTGAGAAAGGTAAAGCCAAAACACGTAGCCAAGGCGGCGGGCAATGACAAGCCTGGCGCATCGAGCGGCAGCAAGGCAGCCGGGCGCAAGGCACGGCGCGCGGCAAACAGCGCATAAGCGGCCAAAAACACCGCACCCCCGATACGCGCTACCTCCAAAGCCTGGGGGTATTGCTGCACCAGCGCGCCACCCCCGGCGACACCAACCATGATGAGCAGCGCATCCGACAGTGCGCAAAAAACCACCAGTGCCAGCACATGCTCACGCACGATGCCTTGGCGCAAAACAAACGCGTTTTGGGACCCAATGGCCACTATCAAAGCCAGGCTGGTGGCAAAGCCTGCAAGTACGTCATGCATGGGTTCAGTGCTTTGTATCCAGGAGTCTTTCGCAAGTCCTGATTCAGCCCGTTGCGCTCGCTTGCACCAAGGACAGCAACACCGCCAGGCTGTGCTGCACCGTAGCGCTGCGCACCTGGGCGCGATCCCCATCAAAGCGCTGCATTTCGCTACGCACACCTTGCGGCGTGGCCCAGGCAAACCAAACCGTGCCCACCGGCTTGTCCGCACTGCCGCCGCCCGGCCCGGCGATGCCGGTAACGGCCAGCGCACATTGCGCCTTAGAGTGCTGCAACGCGCCTTGCGCCATAGCGCGGGCCACCGGCTCGCTGACCGCGCCGTGGCGCGCAATCAGGGCCGCGTCCACGCCCAGCAATTCGGTCTTGGCGGCATTGGAATAGCTAACAAAGCCGCGCTCCAACCAGTTGCTCGAACCGGCCAGGTCGGTACAGGCGCCAGCAATCAGACCACCGGTGCAGCTCTCAGCGGTGGCCAGCATCCAGCCGCGTGCCAGCAGGGCAGTAGCCAAGTCCTCTACCAGGCGCGCCATACCGCCACCACCAGCAGGGTGCAGCCCGCCGCTACCAAGTCGTCCAACATGATGCCCCAACCGGCTTTGGCCCATGGCCAGCGCTCGGTATCGACATCGATGCCATGAAACAGCGCATCGGCCCAACCCACCGGGCCGGGCTTGACCGCATCAAAAAACCGAAACAGCACAAAAGCGGCTGCCTGCGTCGCAAAGCTGGCCGGCGTCAAGACCCACAGCACCAACCAAAAGGCCACCACCTCGTCCCACACGATGCTGCCAGGATCGAGCACTCCCATATTGCGCGCGGTCACCGCGCAAGCCCACCAGCCCACGAGGATGGAAGCCAGCAGGGTGTAGCCCCACAGCGCATCGCTCATCCAGGGCGTCAGACACCAAAACGTCAGCCAGGCCCACAAGGTGCCGCTGGTGCCCGGGGCTATGCGCGACAGGCCCGAGCCAAAGCCCAGCGCAAACACATGGGCGGGGTGCGACAACATAAAGGCAGCAGTGGGCCGCGCCGCAAAGCTGCTAGCGCCAGAGCCCGCGGGGTACAAAGTCTCAGGTGCGGGCATGGGTAAGAAATCGGGCGACGGCAGTCGCGCTCAGGGCAGGGTAGCCAGGTAGGCTTCTAGCTGTGCAAAGGTGCCGCTCCAGCCTTGCTGCATGCTCTCGTGGCCGGCGTCAAACGTGGCGGTCTCCTCGGGCGTGGACTCAAAAGGTAGCCACTCCAAGTGCAGGCCGCTACCGCTGCCTTCTTCGGTAAACGTGGTGGTGGCCATGGTGCGCAGCGGCCAGCCCGGTGACAGGGGGTGGCGGGTGATGCCGCCCTCGCGGTCGGAAAAGTGCTGCACCAGTGACAAGCGCCGGGGCGCGTCGATGCCCAAAAACTCCCACTTGCCCCACATTTGCGTGCCATCAGGGGCTTGCAGGGCATGCAAAAACGCACCCCCTACACGAAACTCCATGTCATAGGCGGGCATGGTGAAGCCTTGCGGACCGAACCATTTGGACAAATGCTCGGGCTGGGTATACACCGCCCACAAAGTGTCGCGCGAGACTTTGAAACTGTGCGAAATACGAAATGGCGTCGACATGGTGCTTCCTTCCAACGATGTTTATGGCAATGCAAGCGCAGCGGCGAAATGGTCAAACGAGGCGAAATCATGGGACACGGCTTGCCCCTCAGCATCGACCAGGCGCAGCCCCGGCGCAGCCTCTATGGTAGCGATACGGGTGAGCGGCAGTTGCAAGCTGCCCGACAGCGCAGCCAATGCGCTGCGCTGCACTGGCGGCGCAGTGAAGACCAACTCGTAATCATCGCCTCCGGCCAGCACACATTGCAGTGCGGTGCGCGCACCCATAGCGCTGTCAAACTGCGCGCCGCCGCCCGCATAGGCCTGGCGCGCGGCCAGCAGGGGCAAGACCTGGTCCACTGCCACCCGCGCGCCGCAGTGCGAGCGCGCAAGAATATGGCCCAAATCGCCCAGCAAACCATCGCTGATATCAGCACAGGCGCTGGCGATGCCGCGCAAGGCCAGGCCCAGGGCCACCCGCGGCGCGGGTTGCTCTAGCCGCGCGCGGGCTGCCCGCAACAGGTCTGCGGGCAGCGTAAGCCGCCCTTGCAACGCTAGCAAGGCCAGGGCTGCATCGCCCAGACTGCCGCTGACATACACATCATCACCCGGCTGCGCGCCGCTACGCAGCAAAGCCTGCGTGGGCACCGGCAGCGCTGCCTTGTCCGCTGGCACTTCGCCGTACACCGTGATGCAAATCGTCAAAGGCCCGCGCGTGGTGTCTCCGCCAATCAGTTCGCAGCCATGCGCATCGGCCAGCGAAAGCAAACCTTTGGCAAAGGGTTCCAACCATGCGTCCTCTGCCTGTGGCAAGGCCAGGGCCAGGCTAAAGGCCAAGGGGCGGGCGCCGCAGGCGGCCAAATCACTCAGATTCACCGCCAGGCATTTATGGCCGAGTAAAAACGGATCCGCGTCCGCAAAAAAATGCCGGCCTGCGACCAGCATGTCGGTGGAAATAGCCAGTTGCATGCCTGGCGCGGTTTGCAGCAGCGCGCAATCATCGCCCACCCCCAGCACCGCTTTGTGTACCGGCCGCGTGAAATAACGCGCGATCAGTTCAAACTCACCCGGCACGCGGCGCCTTAATGCAAAGTGCGCGCGCCGCTGCCCGGCCCAGCACTGAGTGCATCGAGTACAAACATGGGAATGTCCACCTCAAATTTTTCGCCATCTTCGGCGACGCAAAAATAACTGCCATGCATGGTGCCCGTGGGCGTGCGCAAACGCGTGCCACTGGTGTACTCAAACACCTGCCCTGGTTGCAACAATGGCTGCTGCCCGATCACACCCAGGCCTTTGACTTTTTCCGTGTGGCCGTTAGCGTCGTTCACATTCCAGCTACGCGAGATCAGCTGCGCTGCTATCTTGCCCGTGTTGGTGATGGTGATGGTGTAGGCAAACACATACAAAGCATTTTGCGGCGCCGACTGCTGCGGCAAATACTGTGGAAACACTTCCACATGAAACTGGTAGGCGGAACTGGTTTTGGACATGGCCGGATGCTAACGCGCAAAATCGGGTATGTTTGAGCCCGAGCCCTGAATAAACCCCATTTTTCAAAGCATTAGAGACTGTCACCATGAATTTTTGCATTGCCCCCTCGATTTTGTCGGCCGACTTTGCCCGCTTGGGTGAGGAAGTGAAAAGCGTCATCGCCGCCGGTGCCGATTGGATTCACTTTGACGTGATGGACAACCACTACGTTCCCAACCTCACCTTTGGACCCATGATTTGCCAGGCGCTCAAGCCGCATGCCCACACGGCAGCAGGCGTACCGGTGCCTATCGATGTACACCTGATGATTTCGCCGGTCGATGCGCTAGCCGCCGCCTTTGCCGATGCCGGGGCCGACCTGGTCAGCTTTCACCCAGACGCCTCCACCCATGTGCACCGCAGCATCCAGGCCCTCAAAGCCAAAGGCGTGAAAGCCGGGCTGGTGTTCAACCCGGCAGAGCCGCTAGACGTGCTGGACTGGGTGATTGAGGACATCGACCTGATACTCATCATGAGCGTGAACCCGGGCTTTGGCGGCCAGGGCTTTATCGATTCGGCGCTGCGCAAAATCGAAGCGGTGCGGCAACGCATAGATGCTTGCGGCAAAGACATCCGCCTGGAAGTCGATGGCGGCATCAAGACCGACAACATCCGCCGCGTGGCCGACGCCGGCGCCGATACCTTTGTGGCGGGAAGCGCCATCTTTGGCAAGCCGGACTACAAAACCGTCATCGACCAAATGCGCAGCGCCTTGGCCGCTTGAAGTAGCACGCTAGCCTCTGGGCGGGCTCAGCGCACCAGCTGGTTCATCTGGATGATGGGCAGCAAAACAGCCAGCACAATTAGCATCACCACCAAGCCCATCAAGACGATGAGCAAGGGTTCGAGCAGCGTGGCCAATTGCATGGCGCGGCGTTGCACCTCGCTGCTCAGCTGGCTGGCGGCGCGCTGCAACATCAGGGGCAATTGGCCGGTTTGCTCGCCCAAGCGCGCAAACATGGACAGCAGGCCAGGAAAGCGCTTTTTCTGCGCCAAGGCCGAGGCCAGGGGCGCGCCTTCGCGTACCGCCGCCAAAGCGTCTTGCGCATCGCGCCGCATGGCCTGGTTGCTTAGCGTGTCGGAGGCGGCTTGCAAGGCTTTGAGAATCGGCACACCCGCAGCTGCCAACATCGCCAGCGTGCTGGCAAAGCGCGCCGCGTTGTAGCTGCGCGAAAGCCGCCCGATGATGGGCAGACCCAGCCAAGCGGCATCAAAGCGGTAACGCAATTCGGGCGCACGCAGCGCCCAACGCGCGGCAGATATACCCAGAACCAGCACGCTTAGCATCAGCCAGCCATAGCTGCGCACCACGTCGCTCAGGCCCAGCATCAACACAGTTAAAAACGGCAAAGCGCGTTTGCTGCCGGCAAACACACTGGCCACTTGGGGCACCACATAGGTGACTAAAAACAAGACAATGGCCAGGGCCACCAGGCTGACAATGGCCGGGTACAAAGCCGCGCCCAACAACTTGGCGTTGAGCACTTGCTGGTCTTCCAGGTCTTGCGCCAAATGCTCTAGCACCAGCGCCAAATTACCGCTTTGCTCGCCGGCGCCGACGACCGCCACGTAAATCGCCGAAAACTCGCTTGGGTGTTGCGCTAGCGCGCGCCCAAAAGTGCTACCGCTGTTGACCTCGGCGCGCAAATCGGCCACCAGATTGCGTTCGGCTTCGCTTTCGGCTTCGTTGCTCAAAGACGCCAGTGCACGCTCCAGCGGCAGGCCCGAACCGACCAGTCCGGCCAGTTGGCGCGTCCACACCGCAAGCGCTTGCGCGCCCAACACGCGCCGGGTCAAAAGCGCGCTACCGGCTTTAGCCGCTTGCACCGCCTCGACACTGAGCGGCACCAGCCCCTGCGCACGCAGCTGGGTGCGGGCTGCCTTGGCCGAGTCCGCCTCCAGCGTGCCCTTGCGAGTCTGGCCGTCGGCGCTTAAGGCTTCAAAAGCGTAGGCGGGCATGGTGGGTTGACAGTCCGGTGGCGATGCGCTTGCGTTATCCGGACCGCGCTCAGTCGCGCGTCACGCGCAGCAACTCTTCGCGCGTGGTGATACCAGCATCGACCAAGCGCTGGCCGTCTTCGCGCATCAGCACCATGCCGCTGGCCAATGCCGCTTGGCGGATATCGGCCTCAGAGGCCTGGCTGTGAATTTGCGCGCGGATAGCGTCATCGGTCAGCAGCAGCTCAAACACGCCGGTGCGCCCGGCGTAGCCGGTGTGCCCGCAGGTGGCACAACCCGCGCCCGCGCAAGCGGTGCAGCGTTTGCGCACCAGGCGCTGCGCCAACACGCCCAGCAGCGAGGAACTTAGCAGGAAAGGCTCCACGCCCATATCGGTCAGGCGGGTGACGGCGCTGGCCGCATCATTGGTGTGCAACGTTGCCAGCACCAGGTGGCCGGTGAGCGAGGCCTGAATGGCAATTTGCGCGGTTTCAAAATCGCGGATCTCGCCGATCATGATCACATCCGGGTCCTGGCGCAAGATGGCGCGCAAGGCTTTGGCAAAGCTCAGATCGATCTTGGCATTGACCTGGGTCTGGCCCACGCCGGGCAGCTCGTATTCAATCGGGTCTTCCACCGTCATGATATTGCTGCCCTGGGTGTCCAGGCGTTGCAAACCCGCATACAGCGTGGTGGTCTTGCCCGAGCCGGTCGGGCCGGTCACCAAAATAATACCGTGCGGCTGCGTCAGCAAGTGGCTAAAGCGGGCCAGCACATCGCCTTGCATACCCACTGATTCGAGGCTCAGTTTGCTCTCGCTCTTATCCAGCAAACGCAGCACCGCACGCTCGCCGTGGGCGCTGGGCAAGGTGCTGACACGCACATCCACCGCGCGCGTACCGATGCGCAGCGAGATACGTCCGTCCTGCGGCAAGCGGCGTTCGGCAATGTCCAGCTCGGCCATGATCTTCAGGCGCGAAATCAGCGCCGCGTGCAAAGCGCGGTTGGGCTGCACCACTTCGCGCAAATTGCCATCGACCCGAAAACGCACTACTGAATGGCGCTCGAAGGCTTCAATATGGATGTCGCTAGCGCCATCGCGCGCGGCTTGGGTCAGCAAGGCGTTGAGCATGCGGATGATAGGCGCGTCGTCCGAGGTTTCCAACAAGTCTTCGATGGCCGGCAGGTCTTGCATCATGCGCGTGAGGTCGGCCTCGCCCTCCACTTCACTGACCACCGCTGCCGCACTGGATTCGCCCTGGGCATAGGCGGTGCTGATGCGCTGCACCAGCTCGGTCGCGCTATGGTTTTGCACTGCGGCCACCGGGTATTTGCGCATTACCTCGCTCAAGCCGCCGGGCAGCGAGGCGGCATGCACATGCAGCGTGAGCTGATCGCCCGCTTCCTCCAGCAGCACTTGCTGGGTGCGCGCAAACGCATAAGGCAAGGGGTAGCGCATATCAGTTTTTAGCGGGCAGCGCCGGCAGCACCGGGCCTTCGTTGATCGGCGTGGCCTGGCTGGGCGCAGGTTGCGCCTCTTTCATGCCGCCCAGCATTTGCTCGTAGCGCTCCATGGACAGGCGGTCGCTGGAAGCGGCATCACGAACTACCACGGGACGCAAAAACACCATCAGATTCGATTTTTTGCGGCTGCGCGAATTGCTATTGAACAAACTGCCAAAGAAAGGCAAATCGCCCAGGCCCGGAATCTTGTCGGTGTTGCCGGTGAAATTGTCTTGCAGCAAGCCACCGAGTACCACCACCGAGCCATCATCGACCAGCACATTGGATTCGATGGTGCGCTTGTTGGTGGTGGGGCCGTTGGCACTGGAGGCCGAACTGCTGTCCACCGCCGAGACCTCCTGGTAAATCGTCAGCTTGACAGTGCCGTTGGCGCTAATTTGCGGCTTGACCTTGAGCGTCAGGCCCACGTCTTTGCGCTCAATGGTTTGGAAAGGATTGACCGCGCCGTTGCCGGTGCCCGTATTGGTGAACTGGCCGGTGACAAAGGGCACGTTTTGCGCAATCACAATCTTGGCCTCTTCATTGTCCAGGGTCAGCAAATTCGGTGTGGACAGTACATTGCCCGAGCCCGAGCTCTCCAGGAAACGCGCCAGCGCGCCCAGCACATTTTTGCCTTCATACTGCGTAGCAATACCGATGTTCAAGCCCGGCTTAGGTAGCGCAGTGCCTAAGGCGGCGCCCGTAGCCAGGCTGATGATGTTGGCGCCACCCGAGCCGAAGTTGGTGCCCAAGAGGCCCACCGCGCCATCGCCTATTTTGCCCAAGGCGCCCTGCCACTGGACGCCAAAGTCGGCCGCTTTGTCGGAGCTGACTTCGGCGATCAGGCTTTCGATAAACACCTGGGCGCGGCGCCCGTCCAGCATGTCGATGACTTCGCGCAACTGGCGGTATTGCGGATCTGGCGCGGTGATGATGAGTGAGTTGGTCGCCACATCGGCCTGCACCTGACCGCCGGTAGTGGTGGCCGGGGCACTCGCGCCGCCGGGTGCCGCACCAGCACCAGGTGCGGCTTGGGCGCCGGCGCTGCCCGCGCCCATGGCAGCGCGCAATGTGGCAGCCAGTTTGGTGGCGTCGGCGTTTTTGAGGCTGACCACACGCAAAGTGCCGGCGGCGCCATTGCCCTGGTTGGAGGCGCGGTCCAGCTTTTCCACCAGCGATTTGATTTGCGCCAGGCGCGCCCCATTGGCTGCGCGCACCAACAGCGAATTGCTGCGCGCCTCGGCGATCACCGTGGTCTTAAAGCCGCCATCGGCCGCCGCACCGCCAGGCGCTGCACCGGCCACGCCACCCGATTCGAGCAAGCGCGTCACCAAGGGTGCCAGGTCCACCGCGATCGCGTTTTTCAGCTCAATGACTTCCACTTCGGTGGCGTTGCTGACATCGAGCGCGGCGATGATGCGCGCTATGCGGCGCAAATTGTCCGCATAGTCAGTAATCACCAGTGCGTTGTTCACCGGGTTGGCGTTGATGGTGTTGTTGGGGCTGATCAGCGGACGCAGTATGGTGACCAAGTTGTTGGCCGACTCAAAATTGAGCTTGAAAATCTGCGTGGTAATTTGGCCGCCGGGCGCGCCTTTGGGCGCACTCTCGCTGGTTTCTACTGCTGCGCTTTGCAGCTTGGCATCGGCCTCGGGCACCACTTTGAACAAGCCCGCCGACTCCACCATGGTAAAGCCCTGCATGCGCAAGCTGGTCAGGAACTGCGCCATCGCCACTTGCGGGCTGACTGATTTTTCGCTGACCAAATTGATCTGGCCTTTGACCCGCGGATCGACCACGACGTTCATGCCCGAGATCACACCCATGGTGCGGGCCACGGCCTCGATGTCGGCGGCGTTGAAATTAAGCGTAATGTGGTCGCCGCGTTTGTAGGTCGTGTCCGCCTTGGCAGCAGCAGAGGCTGCAGGGGCCGGGGTCGGCGCTACCGATTGCGCTTGCGCTGGCGCCAAGCAGGCGCTACAGAGCAGCAGGCCAATGGCAGCTAAATAGCCTGAGGTTTTGAAATGCGCAAAAGCTGTCATGAAGTTTCAACCCAGTTTGATGATCGAGCGCGCACCTCTGCGCTGTCCAATGATGTTCAGGAGATTGGCCAGCGCCTCCTCACGGTCCGGCGCGGCACTGGCCTCACCCTCAAAACGCCATTTGCCACCCGTCCACTGGCCGCTGCCCTGCAATTGCAAGGCGCCTTGCAGCGTGCTCAATTGCAATTGCGACGACGACCCGTCCTGCAAACGCAAGCGGTAGCTGCCCATGGGCCGCAAGGTGGACAAGCGCGAGGCCATGTCCAGTGCGTCGATTTGCAAAGCGCCTTGCCAGGACCAGCGCCCCGCGGCCCATTGCACCACAAAGGCGCTGCTTTGCAAAAGCAACTGGCCTTCGGGGCGGATGGTATTCCAGGGCGTACCCAGCCCGGCCAGCCACTGCGCCGACCAATGCGACTGGCGGTCTGTCACCTGCAAACGCGCCCCGCTCCAGGACGGCAGGATATGCACTTGCAAACCCTCGGGGGTACAGCAGTCGGCGCGCAACTCCAGGTCTAAGGCGCCCCATGCCGGCGACAAACGCCAGTGCACCCGGCCCGGCAGCACGCTGGCATCCTTGCTGCCCTGCCCGCCATGCAAGCTGAGCTGGCCCGAACCGGACCAGACCGTGCCTTGTGCATCGGACAGGCGCAGCCGCCCTTCGCTGGCCTGGCCCACTTGGGCAGCCAACCAGCGCGCAGGTGCAAACAAGAGCAGCGCCAGGCCCAGGCCGGCCAGGCATCCGCCCGCCATCCAAGCCCAGGGCGCACGCTTGCCCGGTGCAGCAGGAAAAGCGGAGCGGGCCTGTGCCATGGTGCTGCCAGACCTATCAAGGCGCGCCCGGCGCGGGCAGTTGCAAGACCAGGCTGCCGGACCACAGGCCAGCGGCCTGGGTGAGGTGCATTTCCAAGGTACTGGCGTGCGCCATCAGGCGCGCCTGCTCCAGATAGCGCGCCAGCGCTTCGGGCCGTGCGTCTTTGAAGTTGATAGTGGCGCGCTGGTCTAGCACCACGATGCGCGCATTTTTTTCCAGGCTGCTTAAGCCGTTTTGCAAAACCGCTTTGGCATCCACGGGCGCACCAGGCGCTTGTGCGCGCAAGGCCTGCGCCTGCGCTTGCAATTGCAAGACTTGCTCGTACTGCGCCCGCACCAGCGGTGCTTGGATGCGCGCCGCCTGCAGGCCGACCCAGGCCGGGCGCAGTGCGATAAACCACACAGCCGCCAGCAGCAACACACTCGCAGCCATACGCAGCAAAGTTTGCTCGCTCGCACTGGCTTGGGACCAGCGCGCTTGCCACGCATCGCGCAGTGATTGCATCATGGCGCGCTCCTTGCGCGCAGGGTCAGCTTCGGGCCCTGGGCTTGCAACTGGTAGCCACGCGCCTGCAGGGCGCGGGTCAGGTCCGCCAGGGCGGTGCTGGAAAGTTGCAGGCCCTCCAGTTGGAGTTCGCCGCTTTGGTAATGCACGGCTGTGGGGGCCGCCGGAAAATTAGCAGCCTGCATCAGGGCGCTGAGCATGACCTCTGCATCCTCTTGCGCTAACTGGCCGCTGCGCTGGCGCAGCTGGTCAACTTCGCGCTGCATTTGCACAGGCGCGTCCACCACGGCTTGCACCTTGGGAAACGTGCTGGTAAAGGCTGCTTGCATGGCGCGGCGCTCCTGCTTGACCGCCGCTTGCTGCTGGTAGGCGTAAAGATTGAGGCCCAGCACCTGCACCAGCAACAAAACCCACAAGCCCCAGCGCAGCGGGCGCCAGCGTGGCGCGCTAGAAAACTGTTGCAAACCCTGCGCGATGCGCCGCAAGCTGCGCCCGCTGCGCGAAGCCACGATGCCAAACTGCGCCAAGTCCCAAGGGCCTTGGCTGGCCAGTAATGCGCGCTGGGCGCTGCTTTGCAAAAACAGCGGGCGGCCCAGCAGCGCTTCGGCCTGCGCGGCGACTGCGGGCTCGGCGAACACGGGCACATCTTCAGAGGGTTTGAGTGCGGCCAGCGCGGCGGCCTGCAAAGGCCAGCGCGTCAGGCCGGTGGCATTGCTGTGTACCCACTGCGGGCCTTGGAGGCCGCCCAAGGCATAGAGCTGGGCGCTGGTGTCTGCGCCCCCAGCGCCCAAGGCAAGCGGCGCCAGTTCGGGCACCAGCGCTGAGATGTACAAGCCGGCCTGCTCCACTTCACGCACACAGTCCAATAGCCAGGCTTTGTCACAAGCGGCCAGCCAGACCGGGCCTTGCGCGGGGAGGGGCGATTGCAAGGCCAGGTGCAGATCGGCCACGTCGTCGAGCAACTGCTCTTCTACCAGGCCTTCGAGCACCGCACGCAGCCGTGCGGAGCGGGCCGCGCCCGGCGGCAATAGCACCTGGTGCCAGGACACCCGCTCCACCGGCAGCATCAGCACCACCTGCGAGGCCTGGGCCGCGCGCGCACTGGCGGGCAACAGCGACCAGGGCGCGCTGGACTGGGTGTCCAGGGCCACGCCGTCGCGGCTGATCACATAGTCCAGCTGGGTAGCGGACTTGAGTGCTTGCGCCGGCAGGGAAATGATCAAGATAGCCATGGGTTCAATCGCTGCGGGGATTGTAGGCGGCAGGCCTGTGCGGGCGGGGCTTTGCGCATGCTAGCGGCTAGCGGGCGCGGTCACCGGGGCGAGGACACGCTCCTGCCGCAAGATGCGCACGCGCTGCCCGTCGCGCTGCGCCAAGGCCATCACATGCACCGGCTGGCCGTCCAATTCCAACGTGCCACGCAACTCAAAAAACCGGGTTTGCGTGGCCAAGGCTTCGGTGTCCAGCAATTTGGCAAAAGGGCCGGCGGCTTGCACAAAGTCGTCCAAAGTCTCCCAGGGTTTGTTGCTGCGCTTTTGCAGCAACTGTTGGGCCAAGGCGGCATCCACGCCGGGGACAGCGGCGCGCAACACGATGTCGGAAGCGGTATTCAAATTGACCTTGCTGGTCTCGGGCAGCAGGGTCAGGTAAGGGCGCAGTTGCGCGAGGGTGTTGCTGCTCAGGCCCAACCAGGCCAGTTGGTCCACGGTTTGCGGTAGCAGCGGCCCCTGCAAGGCCGGGCCCACCGTCGCATTGGCCGCTTGCTGCGCGCCCAGGAGGCCGTTCAGCAGCAACGTTAGTTCTTGCGTGGGCAGGTTCAAGATGGTGAACAGGCGGGCGACTTGCGCTGCGGTGGGGGCATGCACCTTGTCGCCGACGATGAGGTTGCGCAGGTTCAGACGCGATTGCAAGTCAAACATTTGGCCCGAAAGCAGCGCGTTACCGGCCTGGTCGGCCAGGATGGCGTCACTGCGGTCCGCCGCCAAAAAGGTGGAAAGCCGTGCCGCTTCCAGCGGCATGGACCAGGGCTCGGTCAGATTATCGGAACCGCCTTTGCGCCCGTCTTCGGCCAGTATCAAGCGCGCCCAGTCGTGCGCGCCTTGCAGTATCCAGGCCGACTGTGCGCGGCTGCGCTCCGCGCTTTCGATCTCCATCGCGCGCCATTGCTGCCATAGCGCGGCCGAGGCCAGGGTGGCTACCAGCACTACGGTGAGCATGGCCATCAAAATCGCTGCGCCGCTTTGGTGGCGCCGGGCGGTGGTGCGCTGCATCATGAGCCCCCCAATCCGGAACGCGACCAATCGCGCGTGATCGTACCGCTGACCGCGCCGCCCTCGGGCAGGGTCAGCACCAGGCGCACGCCCTCGGGCAGGGCTTCGATTTTGGTTTGCGCCTGGGGCTTCACTGCAACAAGCTCTTGCTTGGTCACATCCGTTACCGCGCCACTTGCACCACCAGCCGGTGCGGCAGGTGTGCCCTGGACCTGGTCCGCGCTGGACAGCGGATTGGACCAAGCGCCGCTTCGGAAATACACAATTTGCCAGCTGCTCATCGGCGCGATGATGACCTCGCGCAGACGTTCAGCGTCGCCAGGGTTTTGCGCCCACAAAGCCGCTTGGCTCCAGGCGGCCAGCATTTGGGCGCGGTTGGTCAGCGGCGGCGAAGACCAGCGCAGCCACACACTGCCCTGTGCCCGCTGGCCCTGCGCCCAGGCCACCACAAGCAAGCCTTCGCCCGTACTTTGGCTGCCCCGGCGCAGCAGGCGCAGCGCGCGGCCGTCCCAGTCCATGCTGCTTTGGCCGGGCTGGGTTTCGATGGCCTCCAGGTCCACGGTCCATTGGGCCAGGCCGTTTTGCAGGCTCAGCACTTCTTGGGAATGGCGCGCCAGGCTGCTTTGGTGGCGCTGCATGGCATCCAAGCCGCGCCAGCTGAGGGCCGCCATCAGCGCCATCAAGGCCAGCGCCACCAATAGCTCGATCAGCGTGAAGCCGCGCATGCGCCTGTTATGCGCATCGGCGCGTTTCTGCGCGGCTAATTGCGGCGCGGGAAATAGGTTGCGCTGCATATCAGTTGCGGCCCACGATGGTGGTCAAGCGCAGCACCGGCTCGGTAGCGTTGCGCACCAGAGCATCGACGCGCACAAAATTGGGGTTGGGCGTGGGCTGCACATCCAGCGCCAGGGTGTAGGTTTGCGTGCCCTGCTGGCACTCCCGGCTGCTTTGACCCACGCCGGGCATCTGGCGTGACAAGCGCATTTGGTGCAATACGTTTTCCGCACACATCTGGCCCAGCAGCACATCGGTCTGGCGCTGTGCCTGCAGCGTTAAAGCGCCGCTGGCTTTCATGCCAGCCATCAACGTCACGGCCACGATGGTCAAGGCCACCAGCACTTCGATCAGGGTAAAGCCGTGAGCGGGCGCAGCGCGCAGCCTGGTTTCGGCCTTGGCGCGCAATGGGCTCATGGCGCGCGTCCTGCGGGGGCGGGTGCCGCAGCTTCTGCGGGCACGATGGCAAAGGGCCGTACACCGTCGGTGGCGACACGCACGGTGTTGACCGGCGTTTGGCCCGAACCCAGAACCACGGCTTGGGGTGGCAGTACCGGCTCCGGGCCCAGGGCCAGGCTAGCCAGGCTGGCTGCATCAGCTGTAGGGTTGCGCGGCAGCACGTCCAGCACCCGGGTGTCTTGGCTGAGCCAAGGCTGCTCAGGCGCCGGTTTGTTCAAGCCCTCCAGGACAAAACCTTGGGGCGTGGCGCGCCAGCGCACCGGGGTGCCTTGCAAGCGGGATTGGGCACGCCCGTATTCCAGTAGCGCGGCCAGCCGCTGGCCTTCGCGCTCCAGGGCGATGCCCTGGGTGTCGCGCAAACTAAAGACCACCATGCCCGAGGCCAGCGCCACGATCAGCACCACCACCATCAACTCGATCAGGGTAAAGCCGCGCTGCCCCGTAGCGCGAGAAGTGGAGCGGCAGATATGCCGCTCAGGGCTGCCAGCTGCCGATGTCTGCATTCTTGCCCTCGCCGCCGGACTGACCGTCTGCGCCAAAGGACATGACATCGATTTCCGCCTTGATGCCGGGGTTCAGGTAGACGTAGGGCTTGCCCCAGGGGTCATTGGGCAACTGGTCTAGGTTTTTCTTCCAGTTGGGTGCCATGGGCTCGGCCGTGGGTTTGTTCACCAGCGCCGCCAGACCCTGCTCGGCGCTGGGGTAGCGGCCATTGTCCAGGCGGTACATCTTGAGCGCCTGCGTCAAGTTACTGATGTCGGCCTTGGCAGCCGTCACCTTGGCATCGTCCGCCCTGTCGAGCACATTGGGCACGATCAAAGCGGCCAGCACGCCGATGATGAGCAAGACCACCATCAACTCGATCAGGGTGAAGCCGCGTTGCAGCGCTGCGGTCAAGGGACGTGTTGGCTTAAGCATAGGCCGATGGTACGCAAAAAAGAAGTGATTTTGCCCGACATAAAAGAAACGCCGCAATGTCTTGGCGGACATTGCGGCGTGTTTAGCTTACTTTGCGTTTAGGCAGTACCTAAGTTGCATTAGGGCACGAAGCTAATGTCGTCGATGTAATAGACCTTGTCTGACGTCAAAGCAACGCCAGCACCTTCCATAAAGTCCGGCATCACCGAAATTTTGTTATACGTTGTTGCTGGAACAAGTGCTGCTGTACCTGATGTCTGATTTGCGAAGTTGAACGTCAATGTTTCCCACGCATTGGCAACAGCGGAAGTAGCGAACGTTTGCACATTTTTAGTGCCGTCAGCCGCGTTTTCAAGCTTAACTGTGTAACGAATTCCAACTGCCGGCGAATACACCTTCATGGTCATCGTTGTTTTTTGCGCGGTTAGTGGAATCGTGGACACCGACTTATCAGCCGCAATCTTGTACACCGTTACACCCGCCCATGGCTGGGAATAGGTGTATTTGTTGATTTGCAATACCTTATTGCTACTTGCACCGGGGGCAGTTGCAATAATCTGTGGCAAGCTAGGATTGGCGGCTGGCAAAATATTCGCTCCAGCCCAAGGTTGTCCTCCTCCGCCTTTCACAAGTTTGGCGACTTTATTTGTAGTGTCTGTTGGGCTCGCAACCACAGCCGAGCTCACCAGTCCTTCAAATCCTCCATCTATTGTTGGGTAAGCAGCGTCAAAAGTAATGGTGCTCGTACCACTGGCTTTCGGATACACGATGTCATCGTAATACCAATTCGTCGCAGTAGAAGGTGTGCCGCCTACACCATTGGGGAATACTGCAATTATCGTGTATGTGCCCGCGCGTGTGAATTGGAAGGTCATCGTTTCCCATGCGTTAGCGACGGTTGATACAACAGGAACTTCCTGATTTCCGCCATTGGCTTCCTGTAGCTTCAACGTAGTCGTGCTACCCGCTGCCGGCGAGTAGACCTTCATCGTGATCGAAGCTCCGCCGCTTGGTATCACAACCGCTGGATTGAGTACTGGAATTCCCAGATCAAAACCGTCCAGAGAAGGCGCAGTAGTCGCCTCGTCAAAACTAGCGACCACGGGACTCACCGTGATGGTGGAAGTATTGGTTGCTGCCAGGTAACTGGAATCTGCTGCAACAGATCCAGTCACGATACAGGTACCACCGATAGCTGCATCAGCAGCTAAGGTCAATACCCCCGTAGTGCTATTGACTGCGCACTTTGCCTGCGCCGTGCCGCCGGTCAAGGCATAGGTCTTGGCACCGGTGCCCGATTGTGTGATGGACAAAGTGGAGGTGTCCCCTGTAACCAGGGTCGCCTTAGTGGCTGCAACAGAGATCGTCTGGGCGACCGGGCCTGTTGGCGTTGGCGTGGAACTCCCCCCACCACAAGCCGAAAGAATCAATGCGGACGCGGCAGCGCCGGCCAGCAGGGTGAATGAGTTACGCGAGATTTGCACGATGTTGCCTCCTATGGCGTTTGAGAAAGAGATGGACTTGCGCTTTGTGAAAGCGCAGTCTGAAAGCGCTTTCACAGATGTTACGGTTTGTTGAAAGGGCTTGCAAGGTCTTTTTCCTAGGACTTTCCCTAGGTTTTGGGGGGTTTTCGGGTTTTTGGGGGCTGTAAAGCGTCGGGCAAGCGTCCCGCCTCAGGGGATTTACGGCTTGCTGTAGTAAATCTGGTCCACCAATGCACTAAATGCTGGTGTACCGCCCACCGCTTCTATGCTGAAGGGGATGGTGACCGGCCCTTGGGCGGCAGCGCCGAACTCGGTCAGCGCAATAGTGATGTCCTGCCAGCCTGTGGTCGTCTGGAGTTTGGGTGCTAGGGGCACAGAGCCCACGCTTCCGGTGCCCGCGATGCGCACGCGCACAAACTGCGCGGCGCTTGCGGTTTTGATTTTGAAATGCAGTTGGGTATAGGCGCTCAGGTCTTGGCTGGCGCCCAAGATCTGCCAGCCGGCGCCGTCGCGGTTGAGGTTGAAGCTGATGGCGCGGCTGCCTTCGAAGGCGTCGGTCTGCACTTCCTGCGCCACGCCGCCCACATAGACCTGCGGCGCGCTGGTACCGGCCCAGGTGCCGGCGTAAGCGGTTTCGGCATACACGCCTAGGGTGGCCGGCAGGGTCGTCGCGCCGCCGCCTGTCGGGGTGCTGGCGACGGGTACGGGGAAAGGCACTGTTGTCTGCGTGGGGTAGCTGCCTGTGCTGCCGCTGGTGCTCCAGGGCATGCTGAGGTGGGAGTCAAAGTCGTTGCCATTGACCACCAGGGTGAGCGCCGGCCCGCTGAGTTTGCTCAGTTCCAGGCGAATGGTCTCGTTACTGAGCGTTTGGGCGGTAATACCGGTGAAGTTAAAGCGGGTGCTGTGGTTGCCGCTGCCGCTGGTGAAGGGGTCGACCTGGGCCTGACCGAGCAGGGTTTCCGTGCCGTCGGCGCGGCGGCGGTAGATGCGCGCACGCACCGGGGCGGAGCCGGACGGCGCCAGCGTCCATACCTGCGCCGCCCAGGCACCGGCGTCAAAACTGCCGCTCAAATAAGGCGTGTACCAGGACAAAGCGGTTTCGGCCAAGGTGACCCGCGGTTGCGCACCCGTGGCAGTGCCAGCGGCGGCGGAGAGTTTGGGGTCGGCGCCCAAATGCCATACCGAGGGCAGGCCCGCCGCGCTGCCTTTGGCGGGCCAGGCGCGGGTGTAATGGCGCACGTAGTCGATGGCATAGGTTTGCGGAAATACGGTGGAGCTATTGGCCCAGCCGCCCCAGTTGCCGCCCACGGCCAGGTTCAGCAAAATGAAATAGGGCTTGTGAAAAGCCTCCATGTCCGGCGTGATCAGCCGGGTGCCAAAGGCCACGTCGTCGATATACCAGGTGAAACTTTGCGGCGTCCAGTCCATGCGGTACACGTGGAAATCATCAGAGAGTTTGGCGGCATTGCGGTAGCCGATGCTCAAGGCCGGGTTGTAGTTGGCGGCATTGAGGTAGTGCAAGGTGCCGTAGGTGGTGTAGTCGCTGGCGTTGCCGGTAGAGCCGCCTATCATTTCCATAATGTCGATTTCGCCGCATGCAGGCCAATTGATATTGCCGCCGTACAAACCCCAGGAGTTGCAGCTGTTGCCCAACAGCCAGAAGGCCGACCACATGCCTTGGGTGGATGGCAGTTTGGCGCGCATTTCGAAGCGCCCGTAGGTAAAGCTTTTTTTGCGCGAGGTTTGAATGCGCGCAGAGGTGTAAGGCGCGTCGCCCGCGACCTCTCTTTTGGCAGTAATGGTGAGCATGCCGTCAGCGACCACGGCGTTTTGTGCTTTGTAGTACTGTGATTCGCTATTGCCCCAACCGCCAGAGCCCAGATCCGCCGTCCAGACCGTGCTGTCCAGGCTATTGCCATTGAACTCGTCGCTCCAATTTAGTACCCAGTCCTCTACCGGCACGGTGGGTGCAGGCGTCTGCACAGATCCACTGGGCGGTGTTTGCTGCGCATTGGCGGCAGGAGGGTTGTCCACGGGACTCGTGGCGCCACCGCCGCACGCGCTCAAGAGCGTCAGGCTGAGGCAAAGTGCGAGGAGCGCGCCTTGGGAGTGCAATGTCATTCCATGCTTTCGTGAATGTTCACAAGGGCTGCCCAATGACAGTCCATGATGGGGGTCTAGGCCAGCCCCCGTTGGCATGGCGGATTACGGCGTGCTACCTAGGGTGCGCGGCGCCACCTGCAGGCTTTTACCGTCACTAAACAGCACCGTCAAAGGCTGCGCACTAGGGTTGTAGGCGAGGTAGGTTTTGCTGCCGTCTGCGCGTTTGAATACGCTGTAAAGCGTGGTGTTGGCGGTAGTCTCAAAGTCGGGCGTGCCCATGGTTTGCAGGCTGAGCATCCAGTGCAGCGCGTGGCTGCGGGTGTCGCCCAACTCAAAAGAGCCCCATCGGTCCCACATGGCCAATGCGGCCTGCGGGTCGGCGGTGGCCATGTACTTGGCAAACAGGTCTTGCCAGATGTCTATGGGCTTGGCGACTTTGCCGCGTGCGGCATAGACTTCGGTCTCGGGTTTGAGCGTGGCTAGGCTGCGTTTGACAAAGCCCCCATCGCGCCCCAGGTAGGTGGACGCGGTGGTGATGGGAAGCAGATTGATACCTTTGATTTGGCGCGGCTCGTCAATCCACCAGGTGTTGTGCGCGTACTTGCCGCCAAACAGCATGCTGGTTTCCACGTTTTTGTATTCGGGCGGGAAGACCAGGCGGTGGATATCAAACCAGTAGTAGTTAATGGCCTCGATCTCGGAGGTGTAGAGGTAGATACCCAGGTCACGCAATGCTTTGTCGCCGGTGACTTCGGCCCACAAAATCAGCCCCGCCCACGCGTTGATGGCCTCGGAGGACGACTCTTGGTTGTTGCCGAATGGCCCCAGGCCAATACCCGAGGCCCAGGAGTGGCCTTCGTAGGGGTCAAAGTTGCGCACAAACGGAAAATCTGCCGCGCCCCGGCGCGGGGTGGCGATGTCGGCAATGAGCAAGTCCACCATGCCACCCCACTGCGCTTTGGACGCCCATTGCGGGTCGCGCAGCGCGATTTCGGCCATGGTGCGTATCCAGTAGCCGTAGTGGAAATGGTGGTCGTTCATTTGCTCGACCGCAAAGTATTCCTCAGGGTAGGACGCGACCGTGCCTTGCGCTTTGTCGTAGTGAAAATAGGTTTTGCTGTCCTTGCCGGAAAACCATTGCTCAATGCGCGTTTTCATATGCTTGAGCAATTGGTCGCGCGCCTCCAGGTCGCCCTGTTGTTCGACCACATCCATCAGCTTAGAGATGCGCTGCAAGCCTTTGCCTTGCCAGTAAGGGCCGACGCCTATTTCCAGCATCATGCGCCTGGCGTTGCGCACATCGGTTTTCATCAGGTCGCGCAATTGCGCGCTGCGGGTTTGCTCAGGCAGACCAGGCCAAAAAGGCACGAAGCCGTTGTAGGTGCGCGTTAGCTCAAATTGCTTGGCGGCCAGCAGCTTGATAGACCCGCGCAGCGTTTCAAACGCAGGGCCGAGCTTGCCTTGCAAGGCGCTGTTGTTGTGCCACTGGTGGGGGAACAAACCCAGCAGCGGTGGCACATCGGGGCCTTCCATGTTGCGCGCTGTTGCCACAAAAGTGCTGCGCACCCGGCTGGCGGCTTCGTCGAACTGCCAGTCCACCCGGGTGTCCTGCAAAAACGCATAGGCATGGCGGGTAAACAAGTCCAAGGTGGCGGCGCTGTCGTCGGGCAGGGCAGCGGCTGAGGCATAGCCTTTACCCTCGGGCAAGTGGCCTATCCATTCCGTCCCCGACACTGGTTCCCAACGCACACCGCTGGGGCCGAACAAGGCATAAGACTTGCCCTTGAGGCGCAAAGCCAATACCCGCGCGTCCGCATGCGGCACGCGGGTGGCAGCAACGGGCAATTGCAAGCGCACATTGCCTTTGGGGATTTGCAAGGACACAAAGGGGCTGCCGTGGGCCACGGTGGCGGTCATGGCAGCATCGTTGGGGCCCCAAGCGATGTCGATGGCCCAGTCGCTCGCATTAGCCAGCTTGGGGCGCTCCAGCGTGACGCCGGTGGGGGAAAGCAGCAAGCCGTCTTGGTGGGGGTAGTGAATTTCCACATCGCGGCGTTCGGTGGGCACCACGGTTTTGCTGGGCAGGGCAAACTCGATGCCCGCACTGCTAGGCAAGATGGTTAAGGGGTGGGCAAACAAGACCTCGGGCTTGTCGCTATAGACCAGGGCCGAATACCACTGGTTGCTGGGCGCGGCGCGCTTGAGCATCGCCGGCGTGCGGTAAGGCGCGGCGGGCACCACCCGGTCCGCCGCCTTAGGGGCGAGGGTGTACGCGCCGGCCCCGGCTTTGACGGTTTGTGCCTGCACAGCAAAAGACGCAGCGCAGGCGCAAAGCAAACCAAGGCACAAGGGGCGGATAGACGGCATGGGGTTTCCTGTTCCGGGCAAGCGCGTGGGCCTGTCCAACGATGGGTTTTTACCGTGGGGATTATGAAAGCGCTTTCATGCATCCGGAACTAGGGTTTTCCATAGGTTTGGCAGTCTTGAGCGCTGCACCACAATGCAGGCGGCTTTTTTTGCGGCAAGCAAGGGGAAACCCTAGGGTGCAGACTGCCCCAGACCGTGCAGCATGCAATTACAATGAAAGCGCTTTCATACATTTTGGCACACTAATACTATGAGCCTTCCAAGCAAACCCCTACTCAAGCACCCCAGCGGCATGCAACTGGCCCTGGCCGGTGCCTTACTCAGTTTGTCCGCTTCCAGCTATGCGATTGATTTTGGCCCCGACGGCATGTTCAGCCTGACCGGCTTTGCCAAGATGGAAACTGCCATGAGCAGTAACCAATGCAAGGATTGCGCGCGCTTTCCGCTGGAAGACAAACAGCGCATTTGGGCCGATGAGTTGGTCAATGGCAAAGAATACAAAACCATGGCGCAAACTACCATCTTGTTCCAGCCCTGGCTGGGCGCCAAGTACAACCTGGGCCAGGGCTACACAGCCAGTGCTTTGATCAGCCAGCGCTTTCGTGGTGGCGCGGGCACTGTGCTCGATTCCGTGAAGTCCATAGACCGGGATATGGCATTCGATCCGACTATTTGGTATGAAAAAAATATCGCCATCAGCCACGAGGACTATGGCCGCGTCGCTATTGGCAGTATGACGGCGCGCGGCTGGGCGGTGGCGGACTACCCTTACGGCACCAACATTGGTTTGTCCAATGAATGGGCGGGCAGCGGTGCGGGTTATGGCATGTTGGGCAACGCCATCCGCGTAACCACACGTCCTTTCGATGTCATGAATGGCGACTTGGTGCTGGAAGCCACCATCGACCAGGGCAAAACCGAGTTCACCAAGAACAAACCCTTGCTCATTGAGCTGTATGCGCAATACCACCAGGGCGACTTGGTAGTGGATGCGGTGTTCCAAAACGCCAAAAACGGTAAACCCCTGGCTTGGGGTCATGGGCCTTTCGGTGCTTTGACCGATTCAGCCGCCGATGACAGCTTGCTCACGAGCGGGGCCGAGCAAAGCATGGCGATGGCGGTGGCGCGTTACCAACTGACATCGCAAATTGAGCTATCGGGCGGCGTGCGTGCCAACCGCTGGAGCGGCATGCGGGCGATACAGCTATCGACCGGAGCCCAAGGGCTTTGGAACAATATGTTTAACGTGGCCTGGGACACCAATGTGGGCGGCGTGGCCAACCCAGGCTACTCGGCAAGCTCGGTGGACTTGAGCGCCGGCGCGCGCTACCGCACGGGCCCTTGGACAGGCTCGGTAGGTGTTATTTACCTGGGCACCGCCAGCACCAGCAACCCAACAGAGCGAGGCCAGAGTAACGACGCCACCGCTGCCACCGTGGGCTTGAACTACGACTACGGGCAAGGAATTCAGTTTTACGGTTTTGCCGGGCTGAGCCATTTCGGGCGCATTGGCTTATCGCCCATGTCCATGCCTGGAAACAACGCTTTCTGGGGTGTTGACTCGCGCGTAACGCAAGACGGCAACTGGTTTGGCGCGGGTGTGGTTTACACGTTTTAAGGCTCAAGAGCCAAAGGTTTACCCATGAAATTTTCACCACTTTTCTCGGCATCTGCGCGACACGCTTTCTGGCTGCGCACTGCAGCAACACTGATCTTCAGCGCGCTACTGGCTTCCTGCGGTGGCGGCGGTGTTGTGGTGACGGGCGTCACGCAGCGGCTGCTCAGCGCAGAAGTGTCGACGCGCAATGCCGTCAACTACGCGCCCTACCGAACTTCCCAAGTGGAATCAGACCGTGCCAATGAAACGATTACTGAAGCCATGATCAAGCAGGACCTGGACCTGATGGTGGCTGGCAATTTCAAGTTGATCCGCTTGTTTGACAGCTCCGACAAAGTGGCTAAGCAAACACTGAAAGTGATTCGCGACAACAACCTGGATATCAAGGTCATGCTGGGTGTCTGGATTGCCAGCGGCAATGACGCATTCAACCAGGCAGAAATTGTCAGGGGCGTGGCGCTTGCCAAGCAATACAGCGACATCGTGCTTGCCGTCAGCGTGGGCAATGAGACCATGGTCAATTGGTCTTTCAATCGATTGACGGTCGCGCAAATGGCCGCGTACATCAAAAGTGTGCGCAGCCAAGTCACACAGCCAGTTACCACCGATGACAACTGGGCATTTTTTGCAAAAACCAACGAACAGGATCAGAACCCGCGCGCGGTGCTGGACGTGATCGACTTCGTGGCGATGCACACCTACCCCTTGGCCGAAACCATCCATCCACCAGCGACCTGGGACTGGCAGCAGTTGGGTGTGGCAGCGGGACCCTCGCGGGCCACCGCCATGATGGACGCCGCTATTGCTGCCGCACGTGCGCAGCACGCCTCAGTGCGCGCCTACCTTGACAGCCAGGGTTTTTCCAAGATGCCGATACTCATTGGCGAAACCGGTTGGAAGGCCGTGGCCTCCGATGGCGAGTTCAACCGCGCCCATCCGGTGAACCAGAAAATGTATTTCGACAGGCTGCAAACTTGGACCAACGAAATGCGCGCCGGCCAGGGCGGGCCCAAATCGATTTTCTATTTCGCCGCCTTTGACGAGGATTGGAAAGGTGAAGACGACAAATGGGGGCTTTTCAATAAGAGCCGGCAGGCGCGTTATGTGGTCCAAAGCCTGTACCCCAAAGCACAGGGATATGTACATGAGACCGGCACCTATGCCGCGACGGACGCCTTGTACGCACCGGATGTGAGTCAGGCCGTTGTAAGCGGTTCGCGCTTTACCGTGTATGCCGATAGTGTCCCCACCGGTGCCTCAGCGGCAGTGGCGACAGGCGCAGACCTGTTCGGTTGGGACAACCCGCCAACCGCCTTTGGCGGCGAAGAAGACGCTGGCGTGCGCGTCACCGGCGCGCCCGGCGACAGTGCTAATGGGCTGGTGGTCAAACCCGTTCCGAAGCCATGGGGCTGGGGGCTTTTGGTAGCGCCCAGCAATGGCACGGTGATCGCCAATCTCAGCGCCTATGAAGCGACAGGTAATTTGAACTTCAGCATCAAGACGAGCTACCCGGGCAAACTGGAAGTTGGTTTTTACACCGGCAGCGGCGCATCGGGCTATGACGTTTACATGCCTCTAGTAAGCGGCAGTTACGGCTATGTGAATGATGGCAATTGGCACACGGTCACCATTCCAATTCGGGATATCAAACCTTCTGGTAACAAAGGCTCTGGCAACGAGGGCTCCGCCACATCGGTATTTGATCTCAGCAAAGTGAGCAACCCCTTCGTTATCGCGGATCGCTTTGGCAAAACCGGCAACACCCAAGCCAGCGCCACCAACACCAAGATTTATATCGACAATATTTACTGGTCCAAATAGAAGAGCACCCAGCGCCTTGAAATACTAGGACCTTGGGTAAAGCGCATGATCCACCAGTACCTCAGCAGGCAAGGTGCGACGTCCCAACTGGTAGCACAAGCGCCTTTGCTTGGCTACCAGAGCCCTGGCGGCGTGCCTGCGCTCTACATCAACCCCACCAAAACCTTCCAAACCCTGGAAGGCTTTGGCGGCGCCTTCACCGAATCCGCCGCCACCACCTGGAAAAAGCTGCCCTTGGCGCAGCAGCAAGAAGTGCTGCGCGCCTACTTTGACCCGGTGCAGGGGCATGGCTATACCTTTTGCCGGGTGCATATGAATAGCTGTGATTTTTCGCTGGGCAACTATGCGCATGTGGACACGGCGGGCGATGTGGACTTGCACAGCTTTAGCATCGAGCGCGACCGCGTAGCCTTGCTGCCCATGATTCAGGCTGCGCAGCAAGTGGCCGGGCGCAAACTGCAACTACTGGTATCGCCTTGGAGCCCGCCGGCCTGGATGAAGAGCAATGGGCAGATGAATCGTGGCGGGCATTTGCTGCCCCAATACCGCGCAGCCTGGGCGCGCTGTTTTGTGGAGTTCATCCGCGCTTATGAGGCGGAAGGCGTGCCGGTGTGGGGCGTGTCGGTGCAAAACGAGCCCGAGGCGGTGCAGGCCTGGGACAGCTGTATCTACACCGCCGAAGAGGAGCGCGATTTTGTGCGCGACCACCTGGGCCCGACACTGGCGGCAGCGGGCCTGGGGCATGTGCGCATTGTGATTTGGGACCACAACCGCGACCGCATGGTGGAGCGTGCAGACCAGGTCCTGAGCGACCCGCAAGCGGCGCAGTACATCTGGGGCACCGGTTTTCATTGGTATGTGGAAGACCATTTTGAGCATGTGCAAATGCTGCACGATGCCTGGCCCGATAAGCACCTGCTGTTTACCGAAGGCTGCCAAGAAGGCGGGCCGCATACCGGCGAGTGGGCGGTGGGCGAGCGCTATGCGCGCTCCATCATCAACGACCTCAACCGCTGGACCGTGGGTTGGATTGACTGGAACCTATTGCTAGACGACACCGGCGGCCCCAACCATGTGGGCAATTTGTGCAGTGCTCCGCTATTGGCGGACCCGCAATCCGGGTCCTTGGACTACCAAAGTTCTTATTTCTATTTGGGGCATTTTTCGCGCTTCATCCGGCCCGGCGCCAAGCGCATTTTGTGCGCGGCGACGCGCGAAGCCTTGGAGTGCTGCGGCTTTATCAATACCGATGGCTCGATTGCCGTGGTGGTGTGCAACCGCAGCGATACAGCGATTGCCTTTGACCTGCACTGGTGCGGCCAGGACTACGCCACCGCGCTAGCGGCGCATGCGATAGCCACTTATGTGCAAGCCGCGCAACCGACCTGAACGGCCCGTCTGTTTACAAGACCTTACCCGCAGCGTCAAAGCCCAGCACCGCCTCAGCCGGGGCGCGCAGAAACACCATTTGCCCGGCCTGAAACGGCCCGCTATTTGCGGCCACTTTGGCCTTGAGCAAATCGGCCACGCCTTGCACACGCATGTGCAAGACCGAGGCATCACCCAGGTGCTCGGCCAGCACCACAGTAGCGGCCACGCCCTCCCCGCCTGCATGCACTTGCAGGTGTTCGGGCCGCACGCCCAGGTGTTGCGCAGCGGCCAGGCGTTCGCCGGCCAGGGATTTCCATAGCGCCTGGTGGGCCAGCTCGGCCACGCTGCCAGGCTGCGCGACCAGATTGATTTTGGGCGCGCCCATAAAGCCGGCCACAAACACATTGGCCGGGCGCTGGTACACCTCTAAGGGCGCACCGATTTGTTCGATCACCCCTTGGTTAAACACCGCGATACGGCTGCCCAGGGTCATGGCCTCGACCTGGTCGTGGGTGACGTAAATCATGGTGGTGCCCAGCTCTTTGTGCAGGCGGGCCAGTTCCACGCGCATGTCCACGCGCAAGGCGGCATCTAAGTTAGACAAGGGCTCGTCAAATAAAAATACTTTGGGCTTGCGCACAATCGCGCGGCCAATGGCCACGCGCTGGCGCTGGCCGCCGGACAGCTCTTTGGGGTAGCGCTGCAAGAGCTCGGTCATGCGCAGGGTTTCGGCCGCTTGTTGCACCTGGCGCTCGCGCTGGGACTTGGACACACCGGCCATCTTCAGGGCAAAGCCCATGTTGTCGGCCACCGTCATATGCGGGTAGAGGGCGTAGCTTTGGAACACCATGGCCGCACCCCGGTCGGAAGGGCGCAAATCATTGGCCCGCACGCCATCGATGCGCAGCTCGCCCGCGCTGATGCTCTCCAGCCCCGCGATCATGCGCAGCGTGGTGGTTTTGCCGCAGCCCGAGGGGCCGACAAAGACCAAAAACTCGCCATCGCGTGCTTCGATGTCGATGCCGCGTATCACCTCGGTGGTGCCGTAGCTTTTGCGTATGCCTTGCAGCGTGACGGTACCCATGGGTGTGTTCCTTGTTGCGGTGGGCGCTATCAGGCGGCGCGCTGCGCCTGGGCATCGCCGGCCAGAAAGTCG
>CAMBFO010000015.1 GCA_945865675.1 Comamonas sp. lk | reverse complement strand
GCGCCGGTGACGATAGCCTTCGTGCCTGAAATCACAATGCCATGCTGCCCGTTGTGCTTGGCGTGGTAGTCGACGATATGGACATAGCTGTCGCGGTTGCCTTGCTGGTGCGGGCGCAGGCCACGATCGCCTTTGGCATCGGTCATGGCCACGCCCAGCGTTAGGTCCTGGTCTTGCACGCGGTGCATGTAGTTCAAAAAACGCGCGGTGTGTTCGGTGCTGCCTTTGGCGTCGTCAATGTGGGCGCTCACCTGGCCAATGGCGTTGAGCGCGTCATGTGTGAGGTAACGTTGGGCGCATCCGGTTTCCTGGCACACCAGGCGAACCGCTTCAAGCTTATTGAGTAGGTCGCCGGCGCTGGTGTTGATGTGGGTGAGCCGGTTCACGGTTTTGCCGCTGCTTTGCTGCACGGCAGTCATGAGCTTGGCGTACTGTGGTTTGAGCGCGTAGTCGTAGGTCAGCGCGATGGCATTCATGCCCGGTGCAAAACCAGGTTCATCCACCACCGATTCGACCAAACGGCCATCTAGAAAAACCCGGGGCCGGTAGCGGCGCAGCGATTCGCGGTATTCGTCGCCGCGCATTAAGAGGGAGGCGGGTGCGGGCATATTCATGGCGTAGCTCCAGGTTGCATGCCTGTCAATATACCGGATTGGATGTGACTGCCCTGGGGTTGCAGACATGGCCGCCGTAGAATCGTGCCATGTCTTATCTGGTTCTTGCCCGCAAATACCGACCGCGCAATTTTGCGCAAATGGTGGGCCAGGGCCCTGTGGTGCAAGCCTTGGCCAACGCGCTTTCCACCCAGCGCCTGCACCATGCCTACTTGTTTACGGGCACGCGGGGCGTGGGCAAGACCACGGTCTCGCGTATTTTGGCCAAATCGCTGAATTGCCAAGGGCCGGACGGCCAGGGTGGCATCACCGCCACGCCGTGCGGCGTCTGTCAGGCCTGCCTGGATATTGATGCTGGTCGCTTTGTGGATTACACCGAATTAGATGCCGCGTCCAATCGGGGCGTAGATGAGGTACAGGCGCTGCTGGAGCAAGCGGTCTATAAACCGGTGCAGGGGCGCTTCAAGGTTTTCATGATCGACGAGGTGCATATGCTCACCGGGCATGCGTTCAACGCCATGCTCAAGACGCTGGAAGAGCCGCCGGATTACCTGAAGTTTGTGTTGGCCACCACCGACCCGCAAAAAGTGCCCGTGACGGTGCTCTCGCGCTGTCTGCAATTTAATTTGCGGCCGATGGCGCCGCAAACCATTTTTGACCATTTGGAGCAGGTGCTGGCTGCTGAAAGCGTGGACTTTGATAAGCCTTCTTTGCATTTGCTGGCGCGCGCGGCGCGCGGCTCCATGCGCGATGCGCTGAGCCTGAGCGACCAAGCGATCGCATTTGGCTGCGGGCAGGTGTCCGAGCTCACGGTGCGGCAAATGCTGGGCAGCGTGGATCGGTCTTATGTGTTTGCCTTGATTGAAGCGCTTGCCCAAAGCGAGGGCCGCAAGGTGGTGGAAACCGTCGAAAGCCTGCGGGTGCAGGGCCTCAATGCAGCCTCTGCGCTGGAGGAAATGGCCAGCGTCTTGCACCGCATGGCCGTCTATCAGTCCATGGGCGAGGCTGCCGTAGCCGACAGCGCGGATCCGCAGGAGGCCGACATGGCCCGCCTGGCTGTGCTTTTGCCGGCCGATGAAACCCAGTTGCTCTATAGCATTTGCCTGAACGGGCGGGGTGACTTAGGGTTGGCGCCAGACGAATATGCGGCCCTCACTATGGTGCTCTTGCGCTTGCTGGCCTTCAAGCCTGGTGACAGGGCTGTGCCTGCGCGAAGCGCTCCTGGCGCGATGGTGGCGGAAAAAAAAAGCCTGAAATCAGCGCCTGAGGCGCCGCTTAGCCCTGGCCTCGCGCCCGCGCAAGCGCTGCAACCGTCTGCGCAACAGGCCCCTACGGCATTGGCGCAGCCATTGCAGTCCGATCGCTCTGTAAGCGCGCAAGTCGCCACCAACGATCTGGTGCCACCAGGCCAATTGCTTGCAGTCCACGACCCGGCTGTCAGCCATGGACTGGATGCTGAGCCCAGCGACAAGCGCACTCCCACCCATCGGGTCGTGGGCGTTCCGATGCGGGTGCAGCAAGAAAGCCGCCTGGACCAGCATGTTGCTGGCGCAGTCGCTGGCTTTGTGGAGACTGAGCATGGGGCTTTTTGGCAGCAAACCGTGCAGGCTTTGGTACAGGCGCAGGCGGTTAACGCCTTGGTGCGCGAGTTGGCTTTGCAGTCGCAGCTGATTGGGCGCGACGAAGACCAGTGGATTTTGCGGGTGGAAAGCGAGTCGCTCAACCAGGCGGGCAGCCGCGATCGCCTCAGCCAGGCGCTGCAGGACGCTGGTTTTGCGGTTAACTTGCTGGTGGAGGTTGGACGCGTCAGCGACAGTCCGGCGCGCCGCAATGCGCGCGCCAGCGCAGAGCGCCAGCAGGCCGCGGAGCACATCATCCACAACAACCCCTTAGTCCAAAGCTGGCTGCGCGACTTTGGGGCGAAAATTGTTCCCGGTAGCATCCGACCTTTATAGTGGCTTGGCATGGACCGATGGCATAGACACTTCTTGTATTTACAGCACACCTATAAGGAATTTTGATGTTCAATAAAGGACAACTTGCCGGTCTGATGAAGCAGGCGCAGGCGATGCAAGACAACGTGAAAAAAGCCCAGGAAGAGTTGGGCCAGATTGAAGTCACAGGCGAATCCGGTTCCGGTCTGGTCAAAGTGACGATGACTTGCAAGCACGAGGTCAAGCGCATCACCATTGACCCGAGTCTGCTGGCCGACGACAAAGACATGCTTGAAGACCTGGTCGCTGCTGCTTTCAACGCAGCCTTGCGCGTGGCCGAAGCAACTTCGGAGCAAAAAATGGCCAAGATCACTGCCGGCCTGCCCCCGGGCATGAAGCTTCCGTTTTAGCGCGTGATGACTTCGCAAGCAGAGGCATCGCGCGATGTCTGACGCGCACGCGCTGGACGCCTTGATTCAGGCCTTGCGGCGCCTGCCCGGCGTGGGTATCAAGTCGGCACAGCGAATGGCCTTTCATTTGCTCCAACGCGATCGGCCCGGTGCGCAGGCGCTGGCGCGCGCCTTGCAAGAGGCCAGCGAAAACGTGCGCCATTGCCAGCGCTGCCACACCTTTACCCAAGATCAGGTGTGTGCCACCTGCCTAGATACCCGGCGCGACCACACGCAGTTGTGCGTGTTGGAGACGCCGGCTGACCAGGCTGCTATGGAGCGTACCGGCGCTTACCACGGGCTTTACTTTGTGTTGATGGGCAAGCTCAGCCCGCTCGACGGCATCGGGCCGCATGAACTGGGCTTGGATAAATTGTTTGCCCGCGCCTGCGACGGCATTGTGCGCGAGGTGATTTTGGCGACCAACTTTACCGCCGAGGGCGAGGCAACGGCCCATGTCATCGCCGAAGGTTTACGCGCCAAGGGGCTCAATCCAACGCGGCTGGCGCGTGGTGTGCCGGTAGGTAGCGAACTGGAATACGTGGACTTGGGAACGATTGCGCACGCCTTGGTGGACCGGCGCTGAGTGGCTTATTTTTTTAATTATTTTTTGGGGAGTGTTGTATGACTGATTCTGTTTTTTCCATCTTGCATTGGTGTGTTCTGCTCGCGGCTTTTATGCCCATCATTTGCGCTGGCATGGCAAAGTCCAATGGCTTTGGTAAGCCTGTCCACGAAGGGGGCTATGACAATGCGATGCCACGCCAGTGGCTGGCGGGGCAAACCGGCTGGCGGGCCCGCGCGCATGCGGCGCAGTCCAATTGTTTTGAAGCGCTTCCCTTTTTTATGGGAGCTATAGCGCTGGCTCAGCATGCAGGCGCTGACGCTGCACGCATGGATATACTGGCCTTGGTCTATGTGGCCTTACGTGTGGTGTATGTCGCTTTGTATATTGCAGACCGTGCCAATGCGCGCAGTTTGGCTTGGACACTGGCTCTGGCCACCAATGTAGCAATTCTTTTTTCCGCCGCGCCTGGCGCCTGAAACGACTTAGGCGCAGGGCACGCCTATTTTTTTTGCTGCTTTTCTGGCAGTTTTTTGGTGCTTGGCTTGGGCGCTGGTTTGGCTACCGCCTTGGTTGGAGTCTTGGGCTTGCTTTTGACTTTGCTTGCAGAGGCGGCAGGAACATTCACCAATATCACCAAGGCTTGGCCCGGTTTGAATTTTGCGTTGGCTGGCACTTTGTTCCATTGGGCCAGATTCGCAGGGCTGACCTTTAGGCGTTTGGCCAAGGACGCCACGGTGTCTGCCTTGCCCGCGCGAATGGATTTGCGCACGCTGATCATTTCCGGGGTGAAAGTCACCTGACCTCGGTCGGCGACGGACTCGCTGATATCTTTTTGCGAATGGGCGGCGCGGGGTACCAGCAGCGTAGAGCCGGCTTTGATGAGCATACGCGGGGGTATATTGTTGAGCTCCCGCAATTGCGATTCGGTCATGCCCACTTGCTTGGCCGCTTCAACAATGCGCACCGTGGACGGGGCCACCCAAACCGTCCAGCTGGCTAAACGCGGGCCTTTGAACTCTTGTAGATTTTTTTCGAACACATCGGCGTTGTCCCAGGGCAGCAAAATTTGTGGTGTACCGGCTGCCATGATGATGGGCTTGTTCACCGAGGGGTTGAGTGACTTGAAATCGTCTAAAGGCACGCCAGAGAGCTTGACCGCCATCGCCACGTCGATGTCGGTGGCGATGCTCACGGTTTTGAAATAGGGATGGTTGCCAATATCGGGCAATTGCGCACCGAAAATTTCCGGCTGGTCCACAATGTTTTTAATCGCTTGCAATTTGGGCACGTAGTACTGGGTTTCCTGCGGCATGCCCAGGTCGGTATAGCCGGTGGGCAGGCCTAGGCGTTGGTTTTTGGCGATAGCGCGCCCGACACTGCCTTCGCCCCAGTTATAGGCTGCCAGCGCCAGATGCCAGTCGCCAAACATGCCGTGCAGTTTTTGCAAGTAGTCCAGCGCGGCGCGGGTCGATGCCAGCACATCACGCCTATCATCGCGAAAAACGTTTTGCTTGAGCTCGAAGCTTTTGCCAGTCGCTGGCATAAATTGCCACATACCTGCCGCTTTGGCGCTGGAGACCGCCTGCGGGTTAAATGCGCTTTCTACGAAGGGCAGCAAGGCCAGCTCGGTAGGCATATTGCGCCTTTCCAGCTCTTCCACGATATGAAAGAGGTATTTGCGCGAACGCTCCGTCATGCGAAAAATGTAATCGGGGCGCGTGCTGTACCACTGCTCGCGGTCGCGCACCAGAGGGCTGGTGAGATTGGGCATGGCGTAGCCACGGCGTATGCGCTCCCATAAATCGACGGGGGCGGCCGTCTCGGCCACTTGCAGAGACTTACTTTCCTGCACATCCAGCGCTTGCAGGCTGGCTGGGCCATCGGCTGCAGGCGTGAGGCTCGCACAGCCAAGGAGCAGCAGGACAGTAAGCGCACGCAGGGCGGGCAGCATAGAAAGGCACATGGGTTGCGGCAATGGGGTCTGACTAGAATGCGCCGGACTTAGCAGCGGTTTGCTGCACAGTGGCGTTTTGGGGCGCAAGATGGACTGGATGGCGTCTGGCCGGCGCATCTTAGGGCATCCAAATAAATCAGCGTAGTCAGAGCGGGCAGCGAAAACAATGTCATGAGCGAGCGGATTATAGATTTGCAAGACTGGCTCCAAACCCATGCCGGACGCTATATGCTGGCTTGGGAGCAGGGCCAAGCGGACGCATTGGTCGCAGACATGTTCGGCTTTCATGCTTTGCAGCTGGGTCTGCCGCAATTGCAGGGCCTGGCCCACAATCGCATGCCGCACCGCTGGTTGGCGGTGCAAGAGCCGCTCGAGCTGGGGCCGCAGGACGATGCGAACCCTGGGCCTAGCCCTGCACTGGTTACCGATTTTTCGGCCCTGCCATTTCCGGCTGCCAGTTTGGATCTGGTGTTGATGCCGCACAGCCTGGAAGTGAGCATGGATGCCCATGCTACTTTGCGTGAGGTCGAGCGGGTGCTGGTGCCCCAAGGCCGGGTGCTGATTTGCGGCTTCAATCCGGTGGGCTTGTGGGCGCTGCGGCAGGCGCGCTCGCGCCTGTGGGAAAGCCTGAGCGGTGGTCGCTGGTCGGGCCGGGGCTATTTGCCGGTAGCGGGTGAATACATCGGCTATTGGCGCTTGCGAGATTGGCTTCGCTTGCTCGATTTTGAGGTGGAAATTGTGCGCTTTGGTTGCTATGTTCCAGCGGTGTCCAGCCCGGCCTGGCTGCAACGCTTTGCTTGGATGGAGCGCCTGGGGCCGCGCTGGTGGCCGATTTTTGGTTCCAGTTATTTGGTGGTGGGAGTTAAGCGCGTGCGTGGCGTGCGTTTGCTCGGTTCGGTGTGGAAGACCACCCGTGGGCGCGTGCCACACCAGGTGCCGGCCGGCCAGAGCAACCAGGATGCGCTGCTGAAGGAGCGAAAGCATTGAACAAGATCGTGATCTACACCGATGGCGCCTGCAAAGGCAATCCGGGGCCGGGCGGCTGGGGCGCGCTGTTGCGCGCTGCCGATGGTGCGGAAAAAGAACTTTGTGGCGGTGAGCCAGAGACTACCAACAACCGCATGGAGATGATGGCGGTGATCGAGGCACTTTCGGCACTCAAGCGCCCTTGCCATGTGATCCTGTTTGTGGACAGCCAGTATGTGCTCAAAGGTATCACTGAATGGCTGCATGGCTGGAAAGCCAAGGGCTGGCGCACGGCAGCCAAGCAACCCGTCAAGAACGTGGATTTGTGGCAAAGACTGGATGCCTTGGTACACCAAAGCGAACACCGCATCGAGTGGCAATGGGTCAAGGGCCACGCCGGCGACCCCGGCAATGAGCGCGCTGACGCCCTGGCCAACCGCGGGGTGGAGCAGCTCAGCCGCTAGTTCAGAGCACGCCTGCGAACATCATGACTTCGACGGTATCGCCTATGGCGATATTGCCCTGCCCGTGCGGCAAGACCATCAGCCCATTGGCTTGCACCATAGAGCTCAGCACGCCCGAGCCTTGCTGACCGGTAATGCGGACCTGCAGCGCGCCGTCGGCCGTGCGCGAGACGATCGCCCGTTGGTATTCGGTGCGCCCCGGTTTTTTTCGAATGGCTTCGCTGCTGCGCGCTTGCAACATCGGGCATTGCACTTGCGGGTCATTTGGGCTGGCGCCCATCATTTGCCAAAGGGCTGGGCGCACGAAGGCTAAAAACGTCACCATCACTGCTACCGGGTTACCCGGCAGGCCAAACAAGGGAACGCGGCCAATGCGGCCCACTGCCATGGGACGGCCCGGTCGCATGGCAATGCGCCAAAAGGCCACGCCGCCTTCGCCTGCAGTATCGCTGTGCGCTAGCTGCCGCATCATGGCTTTGGTGTGGTCGGCTTCGCCCACGCTTACGCCGCCACTGGTCACAATCGCGTCTGCTTGCGCGGCAGCTTGGAGGAACGCGCTTTCCAGCAAATCCGGGTCATCGCGGACCACGCCCAGGTCAATGCATTCAATACCCATGCACTGCAACATGCCCGATACGGTATAGCGGTTGCTGTCAAACACGGCGCCCTCCCGGGGGCTATCGCCCAGGCTCAAAATTTCGTCGCCGGTGGAGAAATAAGCCACGCGAAGCTTGCGAAATACAGTTGCCTTAGGCAAACCCAGGCTAGCTAGCAGGCCCAGGGCGGCGGGCCCTAAGACCGAGCCCTTGGTTAGCGCAACGCTGCCACAGTGCACATCCTCGCCCCGTAAGCGCCGGTTGTCACCCGGCTGCACAATGCCCGGTGCAATCTCAATGCAGTTCTTGTGCACCTTCACCAGTTCTTGCGGCACCACGGTGTCTAGCCCTGGCGGGAGTATGGCTCCGGTCATGATGTGCAGGCATTGGCCCGCGCCGATCTGCCCGGAAAATGGCTTGCCCGCCAGCGCACTGCCTGCAATCTGTAATTGCAAAGGCTTGTTTGCCGACAAGGCACTGCCATCGAAAGCGTAGCCGTCCATGGCCGAGTTGTCGTGGGGCGGTACGTCAATCGGGCTGATGATGTCTTGGGCCAATACCCGCCCCAACGCTTGCATCAGGGCAAGCGCTTCGGTCTGCGTGGGCAGGGGCACCATACCGGCCAGGAATGTATTGACCGACTGTGCCGCTAAGGCATCGGGGTCGTAACCCAGCAAGGTGTCGGCTATTTCTGCCAGCGATTTCATGAAAAGAAATCCACCTTATCCACCGATGTAACTCATTTCCACCCGCCGCCCGGACTCTGCCTCTGGCTGCGCGGGCAGTGTGGCGCGCAACATGGAGTAGCGGTCATCGCGCTGCTCCCAGATTGCGCCTATGGCGCCAGCCAGTTCCTGCGCATTCGCGCCTCCGCGCAGCAGGCTGCGCAAGTCATACCCCCGGCTGGCGAACAAACACAAATACAACTGGCCTTCTGTAGATAAACGAGCGCGGTTGCAGTCTCCGCAAAAGGCTTGGGTGACGCTGCTGATGACTCCTATTTCTCCGGCATGTACATCGGGCTGGCCCTGCGCGTCGGCGTAAGCCCAGCGCTGCGCTGTCTCGCCCGTTGCAGAGGCCTCCAGAGGCATCAAGGAAAACTCGGTTTGCAAGCGCGCTATGACCTCGGCCGAAGGCAACACTTCATGCATGCGCCAGCCGTTAGTGGCGCCTACATCCATGTATTCGATGAACCGTAAAACGATTCCGGTCCCTCGGAAATGCCTGGCCATGGGAAGAATTTCATGGTCATTGGTGCCACGCTTGACCACCATATTGACCTTGATAGGTCCCAGGCCTGCAGCCTGCGCCGCTTCAATGCCATTAAGCACTTCGGACACGGGGAAGTCCACGTCGTTCATTTGGCGGAATATGCGGTCGTCCAGTCCATCCAGGCTGACGGTGACGCGCTGCAAGCCGGCATCCCGCAACGCCTGGGCTTTACGGGCTAGGAGGGCGCCGTTGGTGGTCAGCGTCATGTCCAGTGCTTGGCCTTCGAGAGTGCGCAGGGCGCCGAGTTGGGCTACCAGTAATTCCAGGTTCTTACGGAGCAAGGGCTCACCCCCGGTAAGGCGGATTTTTTGCACGCCCAAGCCCACAAACTCCCGCGCCACTTGCACAATTTCTTCAAAGGACAGCAAGGCTGACTGGGGCAGGTACTGGTAGTCCTTGTCAAACACTTCCTTGGGCATGCAATAACTGCAGCGAAAATTACACCGGTCGGTGACGCTGATGCGCAAGTCTCGCAAGGGGCGACCCAGAATGTCGCTAGTCCCAAGCCCGGGCGCGCGGCCCATCCCCGCTAGAGACGAGGGGATGGGAAGTGCGCCTGGACGAAGGTCGTAGACCGGAATTACGCGCGGCGGGTGGGAATTACTCATGCCGCTATTGTGCAGTGTGTGCTCAGGCCTTTAGCCCCGCCTTGGTACTATTGTTGTTTGCCATGGCCTACTTTCTTAACCTTGCCCTCATTGCGCTGAACGCGCTGTGCGCTCCAGCCGCGCAAGCTTGGCGTCGCGGTGCGTGGTTTTACGGTCTATGAAGCCGCCCTCTGATCTTGGCGATAAGCCACGCGGACTGTGGGCCCGGTGGCAGCAGTTTTGGCGAGAACCGCAAGCCACTGCCCAAGCGGGGACTTCCTCGATGGCTGCAAACTCCTCCGCTATCCGCTTCATGGGTCCTGCGCCCACGCACCAGCCGAGTCAGGCACCGGTCGAACCGGACCGCATCACCAGGGAAGCGCTGCTGCGCCTACGACCGGCTGGGCCCGCGCAGGAGGAGCCGCCCGATTTGCTGCAGCAGCGCGCGCGCTTTTGGGCGACTGCCACCCATGACTTGTGCCAACCCGCGCAGGCTCTGGCGCTATTTTTAGAGCGTTTGCGACGCTTGCCGCCTGAGGCATCCGCTGAGGCTTTGCACGGTTATTTGCAATCCTCTATGCAAGACTTGACGCGCTTGCTTGCTGGTCTGATGGAACTGGCGCAGATAGAGGCCGGCGAGGTGCAGGCCTCGCGCATGGTGGTATCGCTGGAGGAACTGTTTTTCCGCGTGCGCGAGCAACTGGCCGATGAGGCGCAGGCCAAAGGTTTGCGTTGGGTCGTCCGCTCCAATGGGCGCTCGGTACTCGGGGATGCGGCGCTACTCGAACGCGTCTTGCTGGCCTTGGGCCGCAACGCGCTGCGATTTTGCGCGCAAGGTACGGTCTTGCTCAGCGCCCGCGTGGTGCAGAACGGGGCGGCAGTGCGTCTGGATGTCAGCGACAGCGGGCCGGGCATCGCCGAGCGCGACCACACCAAGATTTTCGAGCCGTTTGCCCAGCGCAATGTGGCAACGCTGCAAGAGCCATCGCGCCCCTCACTGGGCCTGCATATCGCCTCCCGCCATTGCCAACTGATGGGAACCGAGGTGCAGTTGCGTTCTGCCTTGGGGCGAGGGAGCCGTTTTTCCATCACCTTGCCGCTGGCCGATGACCGTGCCAAGGTGCAAGCGACCGATTTACCTAGCGCCCTGGAGAGCTTCGGTTTGGACGGATTGCGGGTGGCCTTGTTCGATACTGACCCAAAACGCGCAAACATGGTAGCTGCCTGGTTGCGCAGTTGGGGATGTGTGCTGCTCGATGCGCCGACCTTGGACCTTGCCAGCGCATTGCAAGCCCAAGCTGTGGTTTGCGCCTGGCAGGCGGATGCGCCGCTGCAGGCGGGCCAGCACATCCGGGCCTTGCGTGCGAGTATTGGGAGACCCATACCGGCTTGCGTGATTCACGCTGACTTTGGTAAGGCCGAAGTTATGCTTGATCTGCCTGCCGCTACGGCTGTCTTGGGCCAAGCTTTGCAAGCCGCGCAGTTGCGCGCATGGCTGCGTCGCGTGTTGCAAACCTAGGCATGGCCTGGGTCAATGACTGGCGTTGAAGGCATAGTTGGCCGCCGCGCGTACGGCCTGGGTACGGTTGTCAGCATGAAAATAGCGCAGGATGGCACTCACATGGGTTTTTATGGTTTCCTCAGAAACCTCTAATGCAGTGGCGATTTCCCGGTTGGTATGGCCTTGCATTAAGCCGCGCAGCACCATTTCTTGTTTGGGCGACAGCGGCAGCGCCAGGGCTGCCTTGCCTGCGGCGGCTAAAGGTCTTAGCTCCTGCGGCAGGTAAATCTCGCCGTTGAGCACTTGGGAAATGGCTTCGAGCAAGTCGTCGGTGTTGCCCGTCTTGGTCACAAAACCGGCGGCGCCGTTTTTGAGCGCCAGTTGAATCAATTGCAGGGTGGTACTGCCCGAGATCATCAGCACCACTAGCGCGGGTTGAATGCGGCCCATCTGGCGCAGCACCTCCAAGCCATTCATATCCGGCAGGTGGTAATCAAGCAGCACCAGGTCGATATCGCGATGCGGCAGTAGCATGTCAATCGCTGCGGCACCTGTTCCCGCATGCAGCAACTGCAGCCTGGGATACATGCCAGACAGCACTTGGCCCAGGCCTTCGCGCACCAATGCATGGTCATCCACTATGAGTATTTTCACGACGCCTTGAGCTTCCAACGAATAGGACGTAGAGAGCAACGATTATTGCACCTTAAAGCCAAGTAATAACAAAAAAAATCCCGCGAAGCGCAGGGCTTGCGGGATGGGGCCGGGCCGCAGGGGACTGTGCTAGGCGTAGATGCGCTTACCGTTATCAGCCGCCGTGAATCTTCATCATCACGGGCACGATCAGCAAGGCCACGATGTTGATGATTTTGATCAAGGGGTTGATCGCAGGGCCGGCTGTGTCCTTGTAAGGATCGCCCACGGTGTCGCCGGTGACTGCGGCTTTATGGGTTTCAGATCCTTTGCCGCCATGGTGTCCGTCTTCGATGTATTTCTTGGCGTTATCCCAAGCACCGCCGCCGGTACACATCGAAATGGCCACAAACAAACCGGTGACGATGGTACCCATCAGAAGGCCTCCCAAAGCCGCTGGTCCCAGCAGCAAGCCAACCAAGATCGGCGCTACCACGGGCAACAGGCTGGGGATCATCATTTCCTTGATGGCCGCGGTGGTCAACATGTCTACCGCCGTGTCGTACTCGGGTTTTCCGGTGCCGTCCATGATGCCTTTGATTTCCTTGAACTGGCGGCGTACTTCCACCACCACGGCACCTGCGGCGCGGCCCACGGCCTCCATCGCCATGGCGCCAAACAAATAAGGAATCAGTCCGCCTATGAACAGTCCGATGATGACTTTAGGGTCGCTCAAGTCGAACTTGATGTGGGCGCCCAAGCTCTCGAGCTTGTGGGTGTAGTCGGCAAACAGGACCAGCGCCGCCAAACCGGCAGAACCGATGGCGTAGCCTTTGGTTACCGCTTTGGTGGTGTTGCCTACCGCGTCCAGCGGGTCGGTAATATCGCGCACGCTTGCTGGGAGTTCAGCCATTTCGGCAATACCACCGGCGTTGTCGGTGATCGGGCCGTAGGCGTCCAACGCGACCACGATGCCAGCCATACTCAGCATGGAGGTAGCCGCGATAGCGATGCCATAGAGACCGCCCAGATCAAAAGCGCTGTAAATCGCCGCGCACACAAACAGCACCGGCCAAGCGGTGGAGCGCATGGAGACGCCCAGACCCGCGATGATGTTGGTGCCGTGGCCGGTGGTCGATGCTTGCGCAATATGCTGCACGGGAGCGTATTGCGTCCCGGTGTAGTACTCGGTAACCCAGACCAGCGCGCCAGTCAGAATCAAGCCGACGGCACAAGCGCCAAACAGTCCACTGGCGCTCAAAGCCGTGCCATCGGGCAATGCCAGCGGCGCTGGGAATAGTGACTGGGTGACAAAGTAAAACGCTACCAATGAAAGAATGCCGGCAACGGCCAAGCCTTTGTACAGCGCGGGCATGACGTTGGTCATGCCGGGGCTGGCTTTGACAAAGAAGCAACCGATGATGGACGCCACGATGGACACGCCGCCCAGAACCAGCGGGTAGAGCACCATATTGGGGCCAGCGCTACCTGCCAACATGGCGCCTAGCACCATGGTCGCGATCAGGGTTACGGCATAGGTTTCAAACAAGTCAGCGGCCATGCCGGCGCAATCGCCCACGTTGTCGCCGACGTTGTCCGCAATCACCGCCGGGTTGCGCGGGTCATCTTCTGGAATTCCTGCCTCAACTTTGCCGACCAGGTCAGCGCCCACGTCAGCGCCTTTGGTGAAAATGCCGCCGCCCAAACGGGCGAAGATAGAAATTAGCGAAGAGCCGAAGGCGAAGCCAATCAGCGGATTGAGCATGCCGGCCAGCGCCTTGCCGTCTGCGGGAACGCCTGCCGAGGTGAGGTACCAGTAAAAACCTGTCACGCCCAAGAGGCCAAGACCCACCACCAGCATGCCGGTGATAGCGCCGCCGCGAAAGGCGACATCGAGCGCCGGGCCAATGCCCCGCGTGGCTGCCTGCGCGGTGCGTACGTTGGCGCGCACTGACACGTTCATGCCGATAAAGCCGCAGGCACCGGAGAGCACCGCGCCGAGCACAAAGCCTACGGCGCTCAAGGGGTCTAAGAACCAAGCAATGAGGATCGCCAGTACCACGCCGACCATGGCAATGGTTTTGTATTGCCGCGCCAAGTAAGCGGCGGCACCGGTTTGAATAGCCGCCGCAATTTCTTGCATCCGGGCATTGCCGGCGTCCTGGGAAAGAATCCAGCTGCGGGCCCAAACACCGTAGATCACGGCAATCAAACCACAGACAAGCGCAAGAATCAGCGCTGAGTTACCTGTCATAAAAATCTCCAAACTAGCTTGTTTCGCGAACAAAGGAGTAACGCTGGCGGTACTCCCGCTGCGTTGCTTCCTCGTGCTCTCAAACTGCAATAGTCGTGAAGCTGATTGGCCAACCCGCGCAACTGTAGCTGCAAAAGTGCGCTTTATCAGGCTTCGAAAGGGCCAAGTCAGTAAAATCAGGGTTAATACTGATACGTATCGGTATTCACTTACTTCCACTTCACGAGCTATTTATGTCCCTTGACAAAGTCACCCCCGGAAAAAACGCACCCAAAGAATTCAATGTGATCATCGAAATCCCGATGAACGCAGATCCTGTGAAATACGAAGTTAACAAGGAAACCGGAGCGATCTTTGTGGACCGTTTCATGAGTACGGCGATGCACTACCCGACCAATTACGGTTATGTGCCCAAGACCATCTCCGGCGATGGCGATCCGGTCGATGTGCTGGTCATCACACCGGTGCCCTTGATCCCAGGCGTGGTGGTAACTTGCCGCGCCATCGGCATCCTAAAAATGGAAGACGAGGCCGGTATGGATGGCAAGGTGCTGGCCGTGCCTATCGATAAAATTTTGTCGCTTTACACCCAATGGCAAAAGCCTGCTGACCTGAACCCGCTGCGCTTGAAAACTATCGCCCATTTCTTTGAGCATTACAAAGACCTCGAGGAGGGTAAATGGGTGAAAATTTTGGGATGGGAAGGGCCGGAGGCAGCACACCAAGAAATTTCCGAAGGCATAGCCAATTACCAAAAAGAGCAGGCCGTTTAAGCAGCAAGGCGAGCATCCTGTGGCCCGATTGGGGCTCGCACTGCTTGTAGCTGGCTCGGCACCACTGCTTATTGAGGTTCTGCGGGCATGCCCTTAAATGGCGATCGCTGTTGCAGGTGCCCCATGTACTGTTCAATACCTTCACCTTCGCGTTCTAGAAAACGGGCTACGGCATCGGCAAATGCCGGGTGCGCCAGCCAATGGGCACTACTGGTTTTCACCGGCATCAGGGCCCGCGCCATTTTGTGTTCGCCCTGCGCGCCGCCTTCAAAGCGCGCGTAGCCGTGGTCTATGCACCATTGCAGGGGCTGGTAATAGCAGGCCTCGAAGTGCAAGCAATCCACGCGCTCCAGCGCTCCCCAGTAGCGCCCATAGGCCACGCGCGGCTGGGCGTCACCCGAATTGGCGCTGCTCAGCCCGATCAGGCTGCTGGCGATAGGTTGGCCCGCGCGCTCGGCTACAAACAAGAGCCAGTTTTCCGGCATATCACGCTGCATAGCGGCAAAGAAAGCGCGGCTAAGGTAGGGCGCGTTACCATGTTCCAAGTAGGTGCGCTCGTAGCAGCGATAGAAAAAATCCCAGTCGGCATCACCGACGTCGAGCCCCTGGGCCCAGCGAAAGTGCACGCCGGCGTCGAGCACTTTGCGTCGTTCCTGACGGATTTTTTTGCGCTTGTCTTGCGACAGGCTGGTCAAAAAGGCGTCGAAGTCGGTGAATCCGGGGCCGGTATTGGTCCAGTGAAATTGCACCGTGTGGCGTAGCATCATGCCGCTATTGGCGCAGGCTTGGGCATCCTGCGGAGAAACGAATAACAAATGCAGCGAGGACATCTCCCTATCCTGGCTGTAGGCTATCAAAGCGGCAATGAGTGCCTGTCGCGCTGCAGCATCGCGGGCCAGCAAACGCGCACCGGGCACTGGCGTGAAGGGTACGGCTACCGTGGCTTTGGGGTAGTAGGCCAGCCCGTGCTGCTGGTAGGCATTGGCCCAGGCCCAGTCAAACACATATTCGCCATAGGAATGGTCTTTCTCGTAAAGCATGCAGGCGCCAAACAAGGCACCGTCGCGCTCCAAGCTGATGCAAACCGGCTTCCATCCGGTGGCTTGGCAGGCGCTGGCGCTTCGCTCCAATGCTGCTAGGTAGGCGTGGCGCATAAATGGGCTGGCATCGGGGTGATCGGCCAACAAGGCATCCCAGAGCGCAGCGTCGATGGCGCAGACGGAATCGTGCACCTGGGTGACATAATCATCTCGGCCCATGCCGACCCCCAAGCAAGGCCGGGACGGCGCCTGATGGCCCGGGCCGCGTCACTGTTTTCATAAGCATTCTTACATGACTCTCAAAATTTGCGTTGCCCAACTCAACTTCATCGTAGGTGATCTGAGCGGCAACGCGCAAAAAATACGGGATGCTGCACATCAGGCCCATGCGCAGGGCGCCCGTTTACTGTTGACGCCCGAATTGTCGCTGTGCGGCTATGCCGCCGAAGACTTGTATTTGCGCCCCGCATTTATGCGGGCCTGCGATGATGCCTTGAAATCGCTGGCCGCACAGTTGGCGGGTCTTCAAGATATGTGTGTGGTGGTGGGGCATCCTCAAGGCGCCGACCAGCGGGGTACGGCAGTTTCTATTACCCGGCGTTTTAACTGCGCTAGCGTGCTGCGCGAAGGGCAGGTGGTGGCCACCTATGCCAAGCAGGAGCTACCCAATTACCAGGTGTTTGACGAGCGCCGTTACTTTGCCCCCGGCAGCAAGACCTGTGTGTTTGAGGCCGGTCCTGCGCATGCTTTGGTGCGTGTAGGCCTGCTGATTTGTGAAGACGCCTGGTTCGCAGGGCCAGCACTAGCGGCCAAGGCGGCAGGGGCGCAGCTTCTGGCCGTGATCAATGCCTCGCCCTTTCATTTGGGCAAGGGCTATCAGCGCGAACAGGCCATGGCCGAGCGCTGCCGCTCCACCGATTTGCCGCTGGTCTATGCGCATTTAGTGGGCGGACAGGATGAACTGGTGTTTGAGGGGCGTTCATTTGTATTGGACGCACTCGGTCAGGTACAGGGGCGAGCCGCCAGTTTCCAGGAATCCTTGTTCGCTTGCGCACTCGAGTCCATTGCGCCACCTTCTGCTTGGACAGCTACCACCGAGCCGCAGCGCTCAGAAGAGGCGGATTTGTGGGATGCGTTGGTTTTGGGCGTTCGCGATTACGTCGGAAAAAACCGTTTCCCTGGCGTTTTGCTGGGCTTGTCGGGCGGGATCGATTCGGCGCTGGTACTGGCTATTGCGGTCGATGCACTGGGTGCCGATAAGGTGCGTGCGGTCATGATGCCTTCGCCCTATACCGCAGACATCAGCTGCTTGGACGCGCGCGACATGGCTGCTCGCATGGGCGTGCGATACGACGAAATTTCCATACGGCCAGAGTTTGAGGCCTTCAAGGCTTCGCTAGCTGGCGAATTTGCAGGCCGTGCTGAAGACAGCGCCGAAGAAAACATCCAGGCCCGCATACGCGGTACCTTGCTGATGGCCTTGAGCAATAAGTTTGGCTCCATGGTGCTGACCACGGGTAACAAGTCCGAAATGGCCACCGGCTATTGCACGCTGTACGGAGACATGGCAGGAGGGTTTGCCGTGATCAAAGACTTGCCCAAGATGAGAGTTTTCGCCATGGCGCGTTGGCGCAATCAGCATGACCCTTATGGAACGGGTAGAGAGCCTATTCCTGAGCGCATCATTACCCGCCCCCCCAGCGCCGAGTTGCGCCCCGACCAGACAGACCAGGACAGCCTGCCCCCCTACGAAGTGCTGGACGCCATCATTGAGCGCTATATGGAGAATGACCAAAGCATCGCCGACATCGTGGCCGCTGGTTACAGCACCGCCGACGTGGAGCGGGTGACCCGGCTCATTCAGATTAACGAATACAAGCGCCGCCAGGCGCCTCCCGGAATTCGGGTCAGTCACCGCAGCTTCGGTAAAGATTGGCGTTATCCTATTACCAATCGCTTTCGCGCATGAATCCGCTTTTTTTCACTTTAGGGACCCGCCATGAAACAAATCACCGCCATCATTAAACCGTTCAAATTGGAAGAGGTGCGTGAGGCACTGGCTGAATGCGGGGCTAGTGGTTTAACCGTCACCGAAGTCAAGGGTTTTGGACGCCAGAAAGGACATACTGAGCTGTACCGTGGCGCCGAATACGTGGTGGATTTTTTGCCCAAGGTCAAAGTGGAACTGGTGGTCAAGACCGAGGACGTGGACCGCTGTGTAGATGCCATCGTGAAGGCCGCCTATACCGGCAAGATCGGGGACGGCAAGATATTCGTGACCTCGGTAGAGCGCGTGGTGCGCATCCGCACCGGTGAGCAGGACGAGTCCGCTGTCTGATCAGGTGTGTATTCGAACGGGCTTAACTGCTTAAGCCCTTGGCTGCTGGCTCAGGCGGCTTGTAATGAACCAGCCGTGTGCCCGCTAGTATGTCATGCCAAAACTGCCTCTGCGGCGCCAGTCCGCTGCTACCGGCCCAGGCGATAACCCAAAGAAGAAATACCAGTACTTGCGCGCCCGCTGGCAAAGCCGCTGCCCAGGCCAGGGCCAAAGGTGGCAGTACCCACACCCAGGACAGCGCGTAACGCACCAAGGCCCGACGGCGGGAAATCGGTAAGCCCTGTGCATCGACGACCCGAATATGCCAAGTCTTCATCGCCAGTGTTTGCCCACGGGTCCAGAAAATGACGAAATAGGCACTCAGGGCCACAAACAAAAAAATCTGTAGCCCGGTCCGGTTGTCCATGGCGTTACGCGTTTGGGTGAGTGTGCCGAACAAGTAGCCTGCGATAAATACGACACCAAAAAGTAGCATGCCTTCGTAAACCCAGCAAGCCATGCGCCGCCACAGACCGGGCGTTGGGTCGACAGGGTTTTCCAGGCTAGTGGGCTCAGGCATCAGGAGGGTGCTAAGTGAAGGCGTTGCTTGTAATCTGCGCACTTTGCCGGTTTCGCACGGATGCCGCGCTAGGCAGCCATGCGTGGCAAAAGCATTAGTTGGACGCCGCGCTGTCCTTTTTTGGCAATAAGGTGTAGCGGTCAATCGCGGGCCGCGGATTGGACGAAGCCTTTACCTGCTCGGGAGTTTTGCGGGTCACCGGTACTTCTGCCATTTTGCTAGGTGCAACGGGCTTGGCTGCAATAGCCGCGCCGCTAGGCTTTTTCGGTGCCTTGTCCAGCAAAACACGCCGTTCGTCTTCGGAGAGTGCTTGGTAAGCTTCCCAGGTGGCTGCGCGGGCATCGGGCGGAAGCTTCTTGGTCTGCGCAAAATTCAAGCGGGCCTGTTCCCTCTCTTTGGGCTTCAAGGCGGACCATTCGGCCATCCGGCTTTGCAACTTTTCTCTGTCCGCGTCGCCCATGGCGGCATAATTTTTGGCCAGCGCCAGCCATTTGCGACGATGTGCCTGGGATAGGCTGCTCCAAATTGAAGCCAGGGGCTGGAGTGACTGCTGCTCAGCGGCGCTAAGCTGCTCCCAGAGCGGTTCTAAGTCAGTAATGACCGTGCCGCTTGCCACTGCCCCATTGTTTACAACTTGTGCGGCAGCGAGGCCTGTAAGCAAAATCAGCGCACAGGCGCCCAGCCAAACGAGCAATGAAGATGTGAAGTGTGCCAAAAAGTGCATAGGGACGTTTAGTCCCCGATTCTATTCCTGTGCAGCCTTTTTCAGGTACTGCAGAAACCCGGGGTCGGTGTAGGCGGTCGGCGGCAAATCGGCTGTCAGCAACTCGGCATCGACTTCAGCCAATTCGTAGGCCCGTTCCTGGTCTTGCAGCGCTGCGATGGTCACTAAACCCAGGACCAGGGCCAGAAATGGCAAAAGGGCGGAGGCACGGGTCCAAAATCCCGGCGGATGTGCCCCCTGGGTTCCAGTCGCATTTCGCGCACCGGCCAGCACAGGCGCTAGCTGGATCTCGGTGACGCGGCGTTTTGCCAGCGCCTGCATCCGACCCGCGCGCAGGCGTTCGGAAATGCTGCGGGGTAGATCCAGCGAACCCTCTTCCAGGCGAGCGGCGATCCGGGCGCCGAAGTGCGCCTCGGTAGGGCTACCGGTGTTGGTCGGCTCAGTGAATATTTTCATGGATCAATCCCCTTTAATCGTAAAGCTTTAGCCAATGCACTCACCGCCCGGGAACAGTGCGTCTTGACGCTCCCCTGGGAGCAACCCATGGCGGAGGCGGTTTCCGCCAAATCCAGCTCTTCCCAGTAACGCATCAGGAAGGCCTCCCGTTGACGTGCAGGTAGATTTTGAATCTCCAACTCTATTGCGTGCAAAGTTTGGGCGCGCTCGGCCTGTGACTGGCTGCTTTCCTGCTGGGGATTGTCAGAATGAGAGAGCAAAGCCTCCAAAACGTCGAATTCACCGTCGCCCATTGTGCTGTCAAAGTCGCCTAAGGGGGTGAAAAGCGCGTTGCGGGTCTTTTGGCGACGGAACCAGTCCAAGGTGGCATTGCTCAGAATCCGCTGGAACAGCATGGGCAGTTCCTCAGGCGATTTATGCCCATAGTGCTCGGCAAGTTTCATCATGCTGTCCTGCACGACATCGAGCGCGGACTCTTCGTTGCGTACATGGTAAAAAGTCCGCTTAAACGCCCGCTTTTCAACGCCACGTAAGAACGCATCGAGCTCGCGTTCAGTTGCCAAAAGACCTCCAACGCGAGCGGCACCAAGGCGCTTGTGGGGTCGTTTGCTTGCAGGTAAGTCTCATAAGAGTGCGCAAATTATCGCACCGCGGCAGTGTTCCGGATTTGTGGGCCTGGTGCGACTCATGATTGATGCCATAATGCGCCTTTCGTTCAAAAAGCAAACGGGTTCTGGTCCGGCGCAGCATTCAATGCGTCCATGGCCAAAATCTCAAGTCCCGACGAGGCACCAAAAGTGTTTACGAAGGGGCACCCAAGGTGTTTCGTCAGAGAAATTCGCAAAGGTTCATCATGGAAGTATCCAAGGCCGAATTGGCCTCTGCCGCCGCGGCTGCGGCAAATCCTAAATCCAATAGCGTTCCGGAATTGCGCGGCGCTGAGATTTTGATCAAGGCCCTTCAGGCCGAGAATGTGCAGTACGTTTGGGGCTATCCCGGCGGCGCAGTACTCCATATTTACGACGCGTTTTACAAGCAAAACACGATTCAGCACGTGCTGGTGCGCCATGAGCAGGCTGCGGTGCATGCCGCTGACGGCTATGCAAGAGCGACCGGTGAGGTCGGCGTGGCCTTGGTAACGTCGGGGCCGGGCGTCACCAACGCCGTGACTGGCATTGCCACCGCCTATATGGACAGCATTCCGATGGTGATCATCACCGGCCAGGTGCCAACCCACGCCATCGGTCTGGACGCTTTCCAGGAGTGCGATACCGTGGGCATCACACGCCCCATCGTGAAGCACAATTTTTTGGTCAAAGATGCTCGCGATATGGCGGACATTATGAAGAAGGCCTTCCATATTGCACGCAGTGGCCGTCCCGGTCCGGTCGTGGTCGATATTCCCAAGGATGTGTCCTTCAAGAAAGTTCCCTACAAGGGCTACCCTGCCAGTGTGGAAATGCGCTCCTATAACCCGGTGCGTAAAGGCCACGGCGGTCAGATCCGCAAAGCTTTGCAACTCTTACTCTCGGCCAAGCGTCCCTATATTTATACCGGTGGCGGTGTGTTGCTCAGTGATTCCTCGGTCCAATTGCGAACCCTGGTGGATATGCTGGGCTACCCTTGCACCAATACCCTGATGGGTTTGGGCGCTTACCCGGCCTCGGACCGCAAGTTTCTGGGCATGCTGGGGATGCATGGAACGATTGAAGCGAACAACGCCATGCAAAACTGCGATGTGTTGTTGGCCGTCGGCGCTCGCTTTGACGACCGAGTGATCGGTAACCCCAAGCATTTCGCGCAAAACGAGCGCAAGATCATCCATATCGATATTGATCCCTCCAGCATTTCCAAGCGCGTGAAGGTGGACATCCCCATCGTTGGTGATGTCAAGGAAGTGTTGAACGAGCTGATCGCAATGATCAGGGAGAGCGCGGTCAAACCCGACGCCCATGCGCTGAGCGCATGGTGGGACACGATTGAGGGCTGGCGTGCGCGCCAGTGCCTTAAATATGACCATGGAAAAGGCGATGTGATCAAGCCCCAGTTTGTGGTCGAGACCCTGTGGGATATGACCAAGGATGCCGATACCTACATCACATCCGATGTCGGGCAGCACCAGATGTGGGCGGCGCAGTATTACCGCTTTGACCAACCCCGGCGTTGGATTAATTCGGGTGGCCTGGGCACTATGGGCGTAGGTATTCCTTACGCTATGGGCATCAAGCTGGCCAAGCCCGAGAGCGAGGTGTTTTGTATTACGGGTGAGGGCTCGGTGCAGATGTGTATTCAGGAGCTTTCAACCTGTTTGCAATACAACACGCCAATCAAAATCATCTCTTTGAACAACCGTTATTTAGGAATGGTGCGCCAGTGGCAAGAGGTGGAGTACGAAGGCCGCTATAGCCATAGCTATATGGATGCCTTGCCCAATTTCGTGAAACTTGCCGAGGCCTACGGTCATGTGGGGATGTTGATTGAGCGCCCGCAAGACGTGGAGCCCGCGCTGCGCGAAGCACGGCGCCTAAAGGATCGCACGGTGTTCATGGATTTTCGGACCGACCCGACAGAAAACGTCTTCCCCATGGTGCAAGCGGGCAAGGGCATTACCGAAATGCTGCTGGGTTCTGAAGACCTGTAAGCGCCAAGGATGGCATTTAAATAACCATGGACTGACAAATCTATTGCTTGCCAAGCCTGTGCGTTACCGCGCGCGGGGGAGGGCGGTGAAAAGAGGCGTCTACATTTATGAAACACATCATCGCTGTTTTGCTGGAAAACGAACCGGGCGCCCTGTCCCGCGTGGTCGGCTTGTTCTCTGCGCGTGGGTACAACATTGAGTCATTAACGGTGGCACCCACTGAAGACCCCAGTTTGTCGCGTATGACCTTGCAGACTAATGGCTCAGACGACGTGATTGAGCAGATCACCAAGCATTTGAACCGCCTGATCGAGGTAGTCAAGGTGGTAGATTTGACCGAAGGCGCGTACATCGAGCGCGAACTCATGATCGTCAAGGTGCGCGCTGTGGGTAAAGAGCGCGAGGAAATGAAGCGCATGGCCGATATTTTCCGCGGCCGGGTCATCGACGTCACCGACAAAAGCTACACCATAGAGTTGACCGGCGACCAGGCAAAAAATGATGCGTTTTTGCAGGCTATCGAGGCGGATGCTATTTTGGAGACGGTGCGTACGGGTGCCAGTGGCATAGGACGCGGTGAGCGGGTGTTGCGCGTGTGAGTGAAGTGGCTTTGTTGCGCACCTTCCAGCGCATAGCGGGCCGCTTGAATTGGTTTTGTAACTTGGCGCAGGACGCCATTATTTTTCGGAGAAAAGCATGAAGGTGTATTACGACAAAGACTGCGACCTGAGCCTGATCAAAGGTAAAACGGTGGCCATCATTGGTTATGGCAGCCAGGGACATGCCCATGCCCAAAATTTGAATGACAGCGGTGTGAAAGTCGTTGTGGGCCTGCGCAAAGGTGGCGCATCTTGGTCCAAGGTAGAAAAAGCGGGTCTAAAAGTCGCTGAAGTGGCCGATGCCGTGCGTGCCGCCGATGTGGTGATGGTTTTGCTGCCCGATGAGCAAATCGGCACGGTGTATACCCAGGATATCGAGCCCAACATAAAATCGGGCGCGTCGCTGGTGTTTGCCCACGGATTTAACGTGCATTACGGCCTGGTCAATCCCCGCGCCGACTTGGACGTCTGGATGGTCGCTCCCAAGGCGCCCGGCCATACTGTGCGCGGAACCTATGCCCAAGGCGGCGGCGTCCCCCATCTGATCGCAGTGCACCAGGACAAATCGGGCCGCACGCGCGATATGGCGCTGAGCTACGCGATGGCCAATGGCGGCGGTAAGGCCGGCATCATTGAAACCAATTTCCGCGAAGAGACAGAGACCGACTTGTTCGGCGAACAAGCCGTTTTGTGCGGTGGAACGGTAGAACTGATTAAAGCCGGTTTTGAAACGCTGGTGGAAGCCGGTTATGCGCCGGAAATGGCCTATTTCGAATGCCTGCACGAGCTCAAGTTGATCGTCGATATGATTTATGAGGGTGGTATCGCCAACATGAATTATTCGATCTCCAACAATGCCGAGTACGGTGAATACGTCACTGGTCCGCGCATCGTGACGGACGCGACCAAAGCGGCGATGCGCCAGTGCCTCAAGGACATTCAAACCGGGGAATACGCCAAGAGTTTTATCTTGGAAAACAAAGCGGGTGCCCCGACTCTGCTGAGTCGGCGCCGTTTGACTGCGGAGCACCAGATTGAGCAAGTCGGCGAGACTTTGCGCGCGATGATGCCTTGGATCAAGAAAAACAAGCTGGTAGACCAAACCCGCAACTAATCCGGCTCTGCCGCGATGGAGACGGCGCCCAAAGGCCACTGCGGTGGCCTTTGGCATTTAAAGGGATGTTCCGCCCGGGCTGGCTCAGCGTACACTGCAGGCGGCATGCGACAGCATTAGCGCCCGGCCCCACTCCCCATCTGAATTACACCAGGATCATTGCATGGACGAAAACACGCAGGCGGAAGGCGATGAGCCGGTTTTTGTGCGCAAACGGCGCAAAGGCATTTATGTCCTTCCCAATTTATTTACTTTAGCGGCTTTGTTTGGCGGCTTTTATGCGGTGGTCATGGCCATGCAAGGGCATTTCGACCAGTCCGCTATTGGCATTTTTTGCGCCATGGTATTGGACAGTTTAGATGGACGCGTTGCCCGCATGACCAACACCCAAAGTGCCTTTGGCGAGCAAATGGATTCCCTGTCGGACATGGTGTCCTTTGGCGCAGCGCCGGCCTTGGTGTCCTATGAATGGGTGCTCAAGGGGCTCGGTAAATGGGGTTGGTTTGCCGCTTTTGTATATTGCTCTTGTGCGGCTTTGCGCTTGGCTCGTTTCAATGTGAATACCCATGTGGTGGACCAGCGCTATTTTCAAGGGCTTCCGTCGCCCGCTGCGGCGGCCTTGGTCGCCGGCTTTATTTGGTGGTGTACCGACCTGGGTATTGCACCAGCTTCGGTAGCGTGGTTTATGTTTGCCTGGGTGCTATACGCTGGGCTGACCATGGTGACCAATGTTCCGTTTTACAGCTTCAAAGACGTCAGCATGAAGCAAAGCGTGCCTTTCGCCGTCATCGTTTTGATCGCCCTGGGAATCGCCATTATCAATATCGACCCACCGACTGTGATGCTGGGAATTTTTGTGGTGTATGGTTTCAGCGGCTATGTGGTCTACGGGATACGTAAATTCCGAGGCGTTCCGGTCAGCGTGATCAGTACCTCAACGGATGAGCCTGATGAGCGCGGGATGCATAAATGAATTGCCACAGCACTGGGCCCAATCTCGCAGCGGCACGTCCAAACGGGTGGTCAGGTGGCGGTCAGGCGCCCTTATAGGGTGATAGCACCTGCAAAAGCGTACTTGAGCGCCCTCAATGGGATGTAAATCAAGTCCAATGCCCCTGAACGCCCGGCCGGGTTGTGGGTTTATATGAATTTGCATCATGTTTCTCATGTAAGTGCTTGATTTGTTATATTTTTTGATTAAAATACAGTTTTTAATTGATGAAAGCGCGGATTTCGCGTCTAAAAAGTCGTATTCGGTGCACATTGGCTAAAAAACTTTTTACTTTACTGTCGCTTTTGCTGTGCTTAGGCATGGCCTTTGCCGCGCAGGATGTCAAGCGCAAGGGCCGCTTGGATCCGCCTCGCCAGCAAATAAAGAGCAAATGGGTGAAGGCGAAGAATTTCGGGAAAGCGCCTGTAAAAAGCAAAGCCAGGCGCCAGGTTGCGAAAAAGCCAAGTTTTGGCGACGTCGCCGGCTTGCACCGAGCCCCTGATGCGCTGGCGCTCAAGTCCAGCGTGGCTTTCGTGATTGACCAGGACACCAAAGAGGTTTTGTTGCATAAAAACGAGCTGGCAGTGCTCCCGATTGCCTCGCTCACCAAGTTGATGACAGGCGTGCTGATCAGCGAAGCGCGTCTTCCGATGGATGATTTAATTACCATCAGTCAGGACGACGTAGACATGGAAAAGGGCAGCCGTTCTCGTCTAACGGTGGGTAGCCGACTTAGCCGGGGAGAATTGTTGCACCTAGCGCTGATGTCTAGCGAGAACCGCGCCGCTTATGCGCTGGGCCGAACCTTCCCCGGAGGAATGCCGCATTTCGTCAGCTTGATGAACGCCAAAGCAGCCGAGCTGGGTATGGCCGCCACCAGTTATGTGGAGCCGACCGGCCTCTCCAGTAAAAACCAATCAAGTGCCAAAGACCTGGCTACTTTGGTCAATTACGCTTATGCCGACCCCACCTTGCGTGAGTATTCCACCTCGCCCGGACACCAGGTGGAAGTGGGACGGCGCACCTTGCAGTTCAATAACACCAATCGGCTGGTAAAAAACCCAGACTGGGATATCGGTCTGCAAAAAACCGGGTATATCTCTGAGGCTGGACAGTGCCTGGTGATGCAGGCCAAAGTGGCAGGTCGCAAAATTATCATGGTTTTTCTGGATTCCGCCGGCAAGCTCAGCCGTATTGGCGATGCGGAGCGGGTGCGTCGCTGGATGGAATCGGCACCTATGGGCAGTACCCGCGTGTCCCCGGTCGCCACACTTGAATTGCCGGGTACGCCCATCAGACAATAAGGCCTGACCTAGTCTCTGGGGTTTTTTCTAGGTGCCAAACCAGGCCGGAGATGGTTTATCGGTCGCTAAAGCCCAAGGTTTTGGAAATTTCCTTGGCCGTCTCTTTGAGACGCGGCATCCAACTGTCCTCCATGCGGCTGGATGGCGAAGAGATCGACAAACCTGCGATGAGTTTGTTTTGGTCATCGTAAATTCCTGCGGCCATGCAGCGTACACCCAGCTCTAACTCTTCGTTGTCGCTGGCTTGGCCGTATTGACGCACCCGGGATAGCTCGCGTTCCAAGGTGGCCAGCTCGGTAATGCTGTTTTTGGTGTGGCCCTGCAGTCCGGTGCGGCTGGCATAAGCGCGTATACGCTGCGGGTCGTCTGCGGCTAGAAAAAGCTTGCCCACGGAGGTGAGATGCAAGGGTGCTCTTCCACCAATGGCCCGTACGACTTGCATGCCAGAGCGCTCGCTGTAGGCGCGCTCCACGTAAATGATTTCGTCGCCCTGGCGCATACTCAGGTTGACCGGTTGCTGGGTCAGCTTATGTAACTCGCGCATGGGCGCAATCGCTGCATCGCGCACATTGAGGCGGCCTTTGACCAGGTTACCCAATTCAAGCAAGCGCATACCCAGCCGGTAGCTGCCCGCTTGCGGGCGGTCTGCAAAGCGGCCCAGCACCAGGTCGTTCAAAATGCGATGGGCGGTAGAGGGATGCAGGCCGGCTTTGTCACTAATGTCTTTAAGTGTCATCGCCTCCTCGCGCGATGCCAGTACGTCTATCAGCGTAAACATGCGCTCGATGACTTGTACCGATGGCGCCATGGGGCTGTTGGAGTCTTGTTTGGTCATAGGCAGCGAATTGGAAAACCTGATTTTGCGCTATAGCAAGGGCCGGCTAACAATTAGCGGGAATTTAATAAATCTGAACTCGCTTCGATCGGCAAAGAAGCACTGTCTTGCCAGCGACCATCGACCAGAATCTGCGAGGGCGCAAAGCGCATTTTGTAGTTCATTTTCTGGCTTTGTGCTATCCAGTAACCCAAATACAGGTAAGACAAGCCAAGCGACTTGGCCTGTTGCAATTGCCACAGCACGTTGTAGGTGCCAAAGCTCGCATCGGCCTGCGGCTCGTAAAAGGTGTACACCGACGAAATTCCGTCGTCCAGTACATCCAGGATAGACACCATTTTCAGTGTGCCGACGCTTTGGCTCTCTCCAGGCTCCCGGAATTCGACCAAGCGCGAATTGACCCGGCTTTGGAGCAAAAACTGCGTGTATTGGCTCACGCTGTCTTCTTCCATGCCGCCGCCAGCGTGGCGTTGGTGCTGGTAGCGCAGATACAGCGCATAGTGCTCTTGTGAAAAGCCCAGGCTTTGCACCCGAACTTGCAGATTGCCGTGTTGCTTGAGCGCCCGGCGCTGGCTGCGACTGGGGGCAAACCGGGCCACCGGCACACGCAAAGGTACACAGGCTTGGCAGCCATCACAGTAGGGGCGGTAGGTGAACATACCGCTGCGGCGAAAGCCACTCTCCACCAGGCCTGAATAGGTGCTGTTATCTATCAAGTGGCTGGGCGTGGCCACCTGGGAGCGTGCCTGGCGAGCGTCCAGGTAGCTGCACTCATACGGTGCGGTAGAGTAAAACTGCAGGGTCTGCAGCGGCAGATCGTGAAGATGGGTCATGGCGGCTGGTCAGTGGGCTTGCAGCAAATGCTTCCAGCTGTCGGCGGCAAATTCCCACTGGACGGGGGTTTGCGCCCTGGCGGCTTGCATGGTAGCAAGGAATTGCGCGCGCTGCACCGGGCGCGCACCCAGGCGCGACAGGTGGGCGGTAACCTGCTGGCAGTCCAGTTGTGGCACCTCGTGCGTGCGGCAGTGGGCAATCAACGCGGAAAGCGCAATTTTGGAGCCATCGCGCATCTTGGTGAACATGGATTCGCCATACACGGCCCGCCCCATCGCCACGAAATACAGTCCCGCCACCATTTCGCCATCGACCCAGGTTTCCACGCTATGGGCATAGCCTGCATGGTGAAAGTCGATATAGGCCTCGACCATGGCCGGGACAATCCAAGTACCGTCTTGCCCTTGACGCGGCGCTTTTGCGCACTGGCGTATGACCCCGGCAAAATCGCTGTTCATGCGGATCTCACAACGCGTATCCTGCTGAAAACGGCGCAAGGTTTTTTTCAGCGAATCGTGGATCCTAAATTCACCCGTAGCCAACACCATACGGGGGTCCGGGCTCCACCACAGCGTAGGCTGGGTTTCATTAAACCAAGGGAACACGCCACGCGCGTAGGCATCGCGCAAGGTTTCCACGTCCAACGCGCCACCCGCTGCCAGCAAGCCCGGCGCATCGCTGCTCAGCCCCCAGGTCCTACTTAGGGGGGGAAACGGATCGCCAGGTAGCATCCAGGTCAGCTCAGGCGTGCTCATTGCTGACCCGTCCACACCGCTTGGCTGCGCCGCACAGTCCCATGCAAAATAGGCGGGAGGTTAGAATGCGCCAGTCGGGGCGTAGCGCAGCCTGGTAGCGCATCTGGTTTGGGACCAGAGGGTCGAAGGTTCGAATCCTTTCGCCCCGACCAATATACTTGCCAAAGCACTGTCTTTGGCTTTTTCATTTGCGCCGTTGGCGCGTATTGCTGTCCGTAGCTCAGTTGGATAGAGCAACAGCCTTCTAAGCTGTAGGTCACAGGTTCGATTCCTGTCGGACAGGCCACTTTCATCTGCATGATCTTAGGGTAAATACAAGGCGCTGGCGCGCAGGTTTGGTTCGCCGACCTGCCAATCTCGAAGCGCTTGGTCCAGCAATGCCGGGTCGCCGGTGCTCAAGCACTGGGTACCGGAGGATGGGGGCATATGGGCGGTCCCCTGGCCTACCGCCTGCAGCAGATCGGCCGCTTGCAGTACCTGGCGCGTGCGCCGCGCAACCGGTTGCCCTGCCTCAATCAAGCTTACCTGCGGCCCCCAAAGACTCCCCAAAGTGTCGCTAATCAACGCGTAATGGGTGCAGCCCAGCACCACGGTATCAATGTGCTTACCGCCATCTGGGTGCTGCCGCAAGGCCTGTAGGTAGCGCTGGCTCAGGGATTCGATCGCCGGGAGATCGGCTTGCTCTATGGCCGCTGCCAAGCCGTCACAGGCTTGCAAAATAAATCGTACTGAAGGCGGCTGTGCGCTTAGCAGTGTTTGAAACTTATCGCTGGCCAATGTGCTGCGGGTGGCCATTACAGCCACTACGCCGCTGGTACTTTGCGCTGCCGCAGGCTTGAGCGCCGGTTCAATGCCGACGATAGGCAGAGACGGGTAGCGCGCGCGCAGGCGGGCCACGGCGGCTGCGGTGGCGGTATTGCAGGCCAGCACCAGGGCTTTGACCTGGTGACGGGTGCATAGGTAATCGGCTAGGCGTTGCGATCGCTGGAGCACGTGCGCAGTATCACGCTCGCCATAGGGCGCATGGCCGGCATCGCCGATATAAACGAATTGCTCTTGCGGCAACTCGCGTTTGAGCGCGGCCAGCACACTGAGGCCGCCGATCCCACTGTCAAAGACCCCGATGGGACCGTTGGCAGTTGCGGGGCTAGGCATCAGACCTCAGGCCGCTTGCACGGCGATGGTTTTGAACTCGCCGCTGGCGATTTTTTGTTGCCATAGCGCCGGACCGGTGATGTGGGCGCTGGTGCCACCGGCATCCACCGCCACGGTGACGGGCATGTCCACCACGTCAAACTCGTAAATCGCTTCCATCCCCAGGTCGGCAAAGGCCAGGACTTTGGCGTGCTTAATGGCTTTGCTGACCAGATAAGCCGCACCGCCGACGGCCATCAGGTAGGCACTTTGGTGCTTTTTGATGGCTTCGATGGCTAGCGGGCCGCGTTCGGCCTTGCCCACCATGGCAATCAGGCCGGTTTGTGCCAGCATCATTTCGGTAAATCCGTCCATCCGTGTCGCGGTGGTCGGGCCGGCCGGTCCCACGGCTTCGCCCGGTACCGGATCGACCGGTCCCACGTAATAAATGACCCGATGGGTGAAGTCCACTGGCAGTGGTTCGCCCTTGGCTAGCATCCCCTGAATGCGCTTGTGCGCCGCGTCGCGCCCGGTGAGCATTTTTCCATTGAGCAGCAAGGTCTGACCGGGCTTCCAGGTAGCTACTTGGGCAGGCGTCAGAGTGTTGAGGTCCACCCGGGTGCTTTTTACATAGTCGGGCGTCCATTGCACCGAAGGCCACAGGTCCAGGGACGGTGGTGTTAGATAGGCCGGGCCGCTGCCATCAAGGACAAAGTGCGCATGGCGGGTGGCCGCGCAGTTGGGGATCATGGCCACTGGCTTGCTGGCGGCATGCGTGGGGTAGAGCTTGATTTTCACATCCAGTACTGTGGTCAGGCCACCCAGGCCCTGGGCCCCAATGCCCAGCGCATTGACCTTGTCGTACAACTCCAGGCGCAGCTCCTCGGTCTGCGTGAGGGCCTGCCCAGCCGACGATTTAGCCTGCAGGGCATACATATCGATGTCGTCCATCAGGCTTTCTTTGGCCATCAACATCGCTTTTTCGGCTGTACCTCCGATGCCTATGCCCAGCATCCCCGGCGGGCACCAGCCCGCGCCCATGGTGGGCACGGTTTTGAGTACCCAGTCCACCACCGAATCACCCGGATTGAGCATCACCAACTTGCTTTTGTTTTCCGAGCCGCCGCCCTTGGCTGCCACCGTGACTTCCACGGTATTGCCGGGCACCAATTCGGTGAAGATTACCGCCGGCGTGTTGTCCTTGGTGTTTTTGCGATCAAATTCGGGGTCGGCGACCACACTGGCGCGCAGGGTGTTATCTGGGTGCAGGTAGCCTTGGCGCACGCCCTGGTTGACGGCGTCGTCCAAAGAACCGCTAAAGCCAGCAAAACGCACCTCCATCCCCACCTTTAGGAATACATTGACGATGCCGGTGTCTTGGCAGATGGGCCGGTGACCGGTAGCGCTCATTTTGCTGTTAGTCAAAATCTGGGCCATCGCGTCTTTGGCGGCGGGGCTTTGCTCGCGCTCATAGGCGCGGGCCAGGTGGGCGATGTAATCCGCAGGGTGGTAGTAGCTGATGTACTGCAGGGCGGCTGCGACAGATTCAACGAGGTCGTTTTGGGTAATGGTAGTCATAGTGCAAGGCTGGCAGATAGGCTCTGAGTTTAGCGTCAGGAGTGTTCGGACTCGCTATGCCGCCAGCTGGTCCCGGCGCAGATTTTGGCGTCAAAATCTGCGCTGTCTGGGCTCCAAGTCAGTGCGACGTAAGTGCCACCCTGGAAGATTGCCCCAGTTTTTCGAATACTACAAGGAGACAGGTTCTATGAGTTCGTCGACATCTGCTATCGAGTCCGTACTGGTTGAAAACCGAGTATTTCACCCCAGTGAGGCGAGCCAAAAAGGCGCGCGCATTGCCGGCATGCCAGCTTACCAGGCCTTGTGTGATGCAGCCGACAAAGACTATCAGGGTTTTTGGGCGCAGTTGGCACGTGAGAACCTGAGCTGGTTCAAGCCTTTCAGCCGCGTGCTGGATGAATCGAATGCGCCGTTTTACCAATGGTTTGACGACGGCGAACTCAATGCCTCGGCCAATTGCCTGGACCGTCACATGGGCACGCCCGTGGAAAACAAAACCGCGGTGATTTTTGAGGCTGACGACGGCGCGGTTACTAAAACGACGTACAAAGAACTGCTGGCGCGCGTCAGCCAGTTTGCCAACGCACTGAAGGCCGCAGGCATTCAAAAAGGCGACCGTGTGCTGGTCTATATGCCTATGACGCTCGAGGGCGTCATTGCCATGCAAGCTTGTGCACGCATCGGCGCCACGCACAGCGTGGTTTTTGGCGGCTTTTCCGCCAAAGCCTTGCAAGAACGCATCATCGACGCTGGCGCGGTGGCCGTTATTACTGCGAACTATCAAATGCGTGGCGGTAAAGAACTGCCACTTAAAGCTATCGTGGACGAAGGCCTGGCCATGGGTGGCTGCGAGTCGATCAAAACGGTGTTTGTTTATCAACGCACCGCCACGGCTTGCAATATGGTGGCAGGCCGCGACAAAACTTTTACCGACGCCTTGGCCGGTCAAAGCAGCGTCTGCGCGCCGGTGGCCGTGGGCGCGGAGCACCCGCTGTTTATCTTGTACACCTCCGGATCTACCGGTAAACCCAAGGGCGTGCAGCATTCCACCGGTGGCTACCTGCTGTGGGCCAAGCTGACCATGGACTGGACCTTTGACCTGCGCGCTGATGATGTATTTTGGTGTACTGCCGACATCGGCTGGATTACCGGCCACACTTACGTGGCCTATGGGCCCTTGGCTGCAGGCGCGACGCAAATCATTTTTGAAGGCGTGCCCACTTTTCCTAACGCCGGGCGCTTCTGGCAAATGATTGAGCGCCACCAATGCACGATTTTTTACACTGCGCCTACCGCCATCCGCTCACTCATCAAGGCCGCCGAAAGTGACCCGGCGGTGCATCCCGACCGCTCGGACCTGAG
>CAMBFO010000014.1 GCA_945865675.1 Comamonas sp. lk | reverse complement strand
CCATCCATGGCCACTTTGTGGACGTGCGTAAATACCTTTGAAGAAAGCCAGGCGATGCAACAATTTACCGTACACCAAGGCTTGGTGGCGCCCATGGACCGCGAAAACGTGGACACCGATGCCATCATTCCTAAGCAGTTCCTCAAGTCCATCAAAAAAACTGGCTTCGGCCCTAATTTATTTGACCAATGGCGCTACCTAGACCATGGTGAGCCCGGACAGGACCCGGCCACGCGCAAACCCAATCCCGACTTTGTGCTCAACCAGCCGCGCTACGCTGGCGCATCGGTACTGCTGGCGCGCAAAAATTTCGGCTGCGGCTCGTCGCGCGAGCATGCGCCCTGGGCGCTGGATCAGTATGGCTTTAGGGCCATCATTGCGCCCAGCTTTGCCGACATCTTTTTCAACAATTGCTTCAAGAACGGGCTCTTGCCCATCGTGCTGCCCGATTCCGTAGTGGACAAGCTATTTAGCGAGGCGCTGGCATTTCCTGGCTTCACGCTGACCATCGATTTGGAGCGCCAGTGCGTCATCCGTCCGCAAGGCGAGGAAATCGCATTTGAAGTGCAGGCCTTCCGTAAGTTTTGCCTGCTCAATGGTTTGGACGATATCGGCCTGACGCTGCGCAACGCCGACAAAATCCGCGCCTTTGAAGCGCAGCGCCTGGCCACTAAGCCTTGGCTGGCACACACCATGTAAAAACACGTAGAAGAGAGCACCTCCATGAAAATTGCAATCCTGCCGGGCGACGGCATAGGGACCGAAATTGTGGCCGAGGCCATCAAGGTGCTCAAAGCCCTGGACCTGTCCTTCACCATGGAAAGCGCGCCTGTCGGTGGCGCCGCCTATGAGTCGCACGGACACCCGCTGCCCGATTCGACTTTGCAATTGGCCAAAGACGCCGATGCGATTTTGTTCGGCGCGGTCGGCGACTGGAAATACGACACGCTCGAGCGCGCCCTGCGGCCCGAGCAAGCCATTTTGGGCCTGCGCAAACACCTGGGCTTGTTCGCCAATTTCCGCCCCGCTATTTGCTATGAGCAACTGGTCAATGCATCTAGCCTTAAGCCTGAATTGATCTCGGGCCTGAACATCCTGATCATCCGCGAACTGACTGGCGACATATATTTTGGCCAACCGCGCGGCCGGCGTACCGCCATGGATGGCCACTTTCCCGGCGCCGAAGAAGCCTTCGACACCATGCGCTACTCCAAACCCGAAATTGAGCGCATCGCCCACGCGGCGTTTCAAGCAGCCCGCACCCGCAAAGCCGCGGGCAGCGAAGGCCGCGTCACCAGCGTGGACAAAGCCAATGTGCTGGAGACCTTCCAGTTTTGGAAAGATGTGGTCACCGAAGTCGGCAAAGAGTACCCTGACGTTGCGTTGGACCATATGTATGTGGACAACGCCGCCATGCAATTGGTCAAGCAGCCCAAGCGCTTTGACGTGGTGGTGACCGGCAATATGTTCGGCGACATCCTGAGCGACGAAGCTTCCATGCTGACTGGCTCCATCGGCATGCTGCCCTCGGCCAGCCTGAACAGCCGCAACCAGGGTCTGTACGAACCCAGCCACGGCAGCGCGCCCGATATCGCCGGCCAGGGCGTAGCCAACCCGCTGGCCACCATCCTGAGCGCCGCCATGATGCTGCGCTTTAGTCTCAAGCAGCCTGAGGCCGCTGCCCGCATCGAAAAAGCCGTGGACGCCGTGTTGACGCAAGGTCTGCGTACCCCCGATATCTACAGCCCCGGAACATCCAAGGTCGGTACGCGCGAGATGGGCGATGCGGTTGTGAAAGCTTTGGGCTAAGAGCGGTCCACTAGGGGCCGCACTCCATAGGCCCGCATGGCTGAAGCCACTTGCGCTTGCTCCGTGGTTTCCTCTGCATAGAGTTGGTAACTTGGCGCAAGAATTGGCTCACACTGCGTGACGCGGATACCTATGACACTGCGAATGGGAAAACGCGGGCCTGCCATGGCGGTCAAAGGCGTGACCCATTTTTCATAATCCAAGTCCTGCGGGCGAACATTTCGGGCTGTTCCCGAGACCTTAAACCCCTTCTGAACGAAGACGTCTACAAAACTCACGCAAACACGTGGGTTGGCCAAAATATTTCGCACACTGCTTGGCGAGGCGATATTGGCGATGAGCAGATGTTCACTGGCAGAGAAAGTAAATATTTCTTTAGGCGACACACTGGGCTGGCCTTGGGCATCAACCGTTGCAAGCCAACAAAGCATGCTCTTTCGGGCGCAAGCTAGCGTTTCAGGGCTAAGCATAGTGGTCCAGTTCAAAAATAAATTTGCCGCCATTCGGGCTAAGGCGGCATAGCCACAACACCTTACTGTTCGAGAATTTTTACGCAGTTCATTTCCATATTAACAAGCAAATAGCATGTCCGCCACGAGGCCCTTAAAACGGATTGCGTGCTTTGCCGCTCCATCCCAACAAGCGATCCTATAGAACTGTAAGCCAGCCCTCAGCCAAGGAAGTTACAATCTCGTCATGTTTTTCGCCCACCTGTTCACCTTGAACCCCACCCTAGCCCCTGCGGCCCGGGTAGGTGCGCGCGCAATCATCACCAAAACCACGACCGGCTAAGACAGCCCGGTTCGTCGTGCGCCCCCCGGCCAGACGAGCCGGGAAAACAGTCAGGTCCCATACTGTTTTTGAAAGGGTAAAGCAATGCGTAAGTTAGTAGGATTGGTCGGCTGGCGTGGCATGGTCGGCTCGGTATTGATGGACCGGATGCACACAGAAGGCGACTTTGACCTTATCGAACCCCTGTTTTTCTCCACCTCCAACAGCGGCGGCGCAGCACCCGTCGTTGCCAAGAACGAAACCACCTTGCAGGACGCCTTCAATCTAGACGGCCTCCAACGTTGCGACATCATCATCACCGCCCAGGGCGGCGATTACACCACCAAGATTTACCCCCAACTGCGCGCCCGCGGCTGGCAAGGCTATTGGATCGATGCTGCCAAAACCCTGCGCATGCAAGACGATGCTGTGATCATTTTGGACCCGGTCAACCGCCCGGTGATCGACGCCGCATTGGCGCGCGGCGTGAAAAACTATATCGGCGGCAATTGCACGGTGAGCTGCATGTTGATGGGCCTTGGCGCCCTGTTCAAGGCCGATTTGGTGGAATGGATGACTGCCACCACCTACCAGGCAGCCAGCGGCGGCGGCGCGCAGCATATGCGCGAACTGCTGACCCAAATGGGAACGCTCAACAGCGCGGTGCGCGCCCAATTGGACAACCCTTCCAGCGCGATTTTGGATATCGACCGCCAAATCGCCGCTACCCAACGCGGACTGAGTGCTGAGGAAACCAAAAACTTCATGGCACCGCTGGCCGGCAGCCTGATCCCGTGGATCGACAGCGACCGGGGCGATGGAACGAGCCTGGAAGAGTGGAAAGGCGGTGCCGAGACCAATAAGATCTTGGGACTCCAGCACCAGCCGGTGCCGATCGACAGCATCTGTGTTCGCGTCGGTGCCATGCGCTGCCATAGCCAGAGCCTAACCATCAAAATGAAGCGCGATGTGCCCCTGGCAGATATTGAAGAGATGTTAAAAAATGACAATGCCTGGGTGCGTTTTGTGGCCAACAACCGTATGGACAGCGTGCACCAGTTAACGCCTGTGGCCGTCACTGGCACCATGGATATAGCGGTCGGCCGGGTACGCAAACTGGCCATGGGACCGCAGTATCTGGGCGCCTTCACGATCGGCGACCAACTGCTATGGGGCGCTGCCGAACCGTTACGACGCATGTTGCGCATCCTGCTCGAAGCCTAATTTGCCATCTGTGCGAGCAGCATTTCATCTGTTAACACAAACTAGAGAGGCTGCCAGTAGCTGATTCCACCTATTTTTTTCCATACATAATGAACATGGATATATTTTTGATCATTATCTAGTGGCAATCGAAAATTGGGGGCTAATCATGGGCTGGACGCGCGCTTTGGCTGTGAATCTGCCACTGGCCATTTTCTGGGTCAGCTGCGTGCTGTATGCAGGCATTGCCAATGCACTTGCGCTGGCGCCTATCGACGTGCGGTCCTACTTTGGACAAAACCTGGTGGCGGAGATCGAGGTGATCAACCTCATGCCGCAGGAAGCGCTGAGCCTTAAAGCGCGCGTCGCGGATCCAAAAACATTTCTTCATCTGAACATGGACTACCACCCGTCCATCGGCGACGCACAGATCGAATTACTGCGCCGCCCCAATGGAACGCGCTTGATAAAGCTGCGCAGCGAACGCCCCATTGCCGAGCCCTTTGTCGATCTGGTCATTGAAGTGTCTTCCAGCGCCACCCATCTGATCCGCCCCTACCGTCTGCTATTGGATCTGCCACCGCTGGATGATGGCCTAGTCGCCGCACCCGATGTAGCAGAGCGCATTGCGCCCGCTAGCACCGCTGCGCTTGGCGCAGTGCCACCCTTAGAAGCCACAACCCTGCTGCCCGTCAGCACAAACGAATTAGCAGGCGCACAGACCCAAAAGCGCCCTACTGAAAACCGAGAAAAACCGCCTAGTGCGGCCAACCGCACCCAGGAACTCGATGCACCGAGCCCGACGGTTACCCACAGTACGGCTATAGCCGCTGTAGCGCCAGTTACCGCACCCCTTCCAAACACCTCGCAAGCAGGGCTAACGCCAGGCGCCAAGGCCTCAGAAAAAGTAGTGTCCAGCCCTGCCTCCATGGAAGCGGAGACCCAGTTACTGGGGCCGGTACCTGAAACGCGTTCAGATTCACGAGGAATGCTCCTGATTGGCCTTGGTGCCTTGGGCGCGGGAGTCGGCGCGATTTTTTGGGCCCGCAAGCGCAAGTCACACCAAGCACCAGCACCAGCGCCTGCTGCCGCAGAGAACCACCTGGCCCATTGGACTACGAACACAGAGGCCAATAATGCGGCCTATGGCGGCGGCCCAGTGGCAAGCAGCGTTTCAAACGGGCAAGTGCAGGCGCAGACCACCATCTTGGCCACCGAGTTGGATCCCTTAGCGGAGGCAGACGTCTATTTAGCCTACGGCAAAGACGAGCCAGCGGAAGAAATACTGCGCGAGGGCTTGGCCCAAGACCCCAGGCGCATGGCGATCCATCTGAAGTTGGCGGAAATTTATGCCGCTCGCCAAGACACCACCAAATTCGCCCTATGCGCCAACCAAGTACAAGCGCTGGCAGGCACCGAGAGTACGGCTTGGGCTCAGATTCAGGCGCTAAGGCAATCCATGGAGCCGGACACTCCAAGCTACCCCAATACGGCCGCGGTGGGCCCGCTAACCAAGAATGCCAGCGCCGCGCCCGGCATTGACCCCGTGCTATCCTTCACCGAGGGTGGAGAAGGCGTCGCCACAGGCGCAAAAGCCCAAGTATCCGAGCCTATGGCGTTTGACTTAGACGCGCCGTCACTGGATTGGGCAGCTTTACCTTCTCCACAGACGAAAAGCTTTTCAGAGCAGTTGGACACCTCCATGGAATTGGCAAAACAATTTATCGAAATCGGCGAGCTTCAAGGCGCGCGCAGCCTCTTGGACGAAGTCATTACCAAGGGTTCTGACCAGCAGCGTAAAAAAGCTCTCACCATGATGGCAACACTCAAGTGATGCGCCTCTGGGCTTGCTGCATCAGGGCCTGACGATGCGCATGGTTTTGGGCCTTAGCTATAACGGTTTGCCCTATCAAGGGTGGCAAAGTCAGTCCTGCGGGCGTACCGTGCAGGACCGACTGGAAGCCGCGCTAGCGGCATTCACTGGCGCGCGCATTTCCACGCTGTGCGCCGGACGCACCGACGCAGGGGTGCACGCCCTGATGCAGGTGGTGCATTTTGAAAGCCCGGTTGATCGCAGCAACCACGCCTGGGTGCGCGGCACCAACAGCAAATTGCCCAGCGATATCGCCGTTGAATGGGCTCTGCCCGCGCCGCCTGATTTCCACTGCCGCGCCAGCGCGCAGAGCCGGCGCTATGCCTATGTGCTGCGCCAGTCCGAAGTGCGACCGACGCTAGAAGCAGGCCGTGTGGGCTGGAGTTTTCGCCAGCTCGATGGCGCCGCCATGCGCCGGGCGGCTGATTACCTTTTGGGGGAACACGATTTCAGTTCCTTTCGCGCCTCGCAATGCCAGGCGATCTCGCCGGTCAAAAACCTGCTACGCATCGACATGGTGCAACGCGGCGCCTATTGGCGTTTTGACTTCGAGGCCAGCGCCTTTTTGCACCACATGATCCGTAACATCATGGGCTCTCTGGTGCGCGTGGGCCAGGGCCTGGAGGCACCAGCGTGGATGGATGCCGTCTTGCAGGCGCGCGACCGCAAGCAAGCCGCACCCACTTTTTCCCCGGCAGGGCTGTATTTTTTAGGGCCCCGGTATGCGCCCCACTTCGCGATGCCCGAACACACGCCTGCGTATGATTGGCTGCCATGAACACCCACTTACCCGCCCTACGCACCCGGATTAAGGTTTGTGGCCTGACCCGCGAGCAAGATGTACGGGCCGCGGTCGCAGCCGGCGTCGACGCGATAGGCTTTGTGCTGTACGCCAAAAGCGAGCGTGCTGTCAGCGTAGAGCGTGCTGCCCAACTGGCGCAGTTGCTGCCGCCGTTTATTACGCCGGTGCTGCTGTTTGTCAATGCTGAACCTGGCGATGTTGCCACGGCTTGTTCCTTGATACCCACTGCGCTGCTGCAATTGCATGGCGACGAAAGCCCCCAAACCTGCACGCTGCTGGCCGGTGCCGATAAGCGCCCTTTTTTGCGTGCGGCACGCATTCCCACCGGCCCAGCAGGGGCGGGCTTTGACCTCGTAAAATATGCGCTCGATTACTCCCACGCCCAAGCCATCCTGCTCGACGCCCATGTCGAAGGATTTGGCGGCAGCGGTAAGGCATTCAATTGGTCACTGCTTCCTCCAAGCGTCAACGCTCACCTCGTCTTGAGTGGTGGACTCACTGCTGCAAACGTGGGCGACGGCATCGCCCTGCTACGGCCGCGCTGTAAATCGCTGGCCGTGGACGTCAGTTCCGCAGTGGAAGCCGATGCGCCTGGGGGCGGGACCCTCAAGGGCATCAAGGACTCCGAAAAAATGAATCAGTTCGTCGCCGCCGTTCGTGCCGCCGACCAACGCCTTACAGGATTAAATTGAGCATGCTTGACTACCAACAACCCGATGGTCGTGGCCATTTCGGCAAATACGGCGGAAGCTTTGTCTCCGAGACGCTGACCCACGCCATCAACGAACTCAAAGCCGCCTATGCGCACTACCAGTATGACCCGCAGTTTGTGGCGGAGTTCAAGTCTGAGTTAGCCCATTTTGTAGGGCGACCTTCGCCGGTTTACCATGCTGCACGCATGAGCCGCGAAATGGGTGGGGCGCAGATTTACCTCAAGCGCGAAGACCTCAACCACACCGGCGCGCACAAAATCAACAACACCATAGGTCAGGCCATGCTCGCCAAGCGCATGGGCAAGCCGCGCATCATCGCCGAGACCGGCGCCGGACAGCACGGCGTAGCAACTGCCACCATCTGCGCCCGCTACGGTTTGGAATGCGTGGTCTATATGGGTAGCGAAGACGTCAAGCGCCAAAGCCCCAACGTTTATCGCATGAAATTGCTGGGCGCCACTGTGGTGCCGGTCGAGTCGGGCAGCCGCACCCTCAAAGACGCGCTCAACGAAGCCATGCGCGATTGGGTTGCCAATGTGGACAACACCTTCTACATCATCGGCACGGTGGCAGGCCCGCACCCCTACCCCATGATGGTGCGCGATTTCCAAAGCATCATTGGCACCGAATGCATTGCCCAAATGCCAGAGATGCTGGCGGCGCAACATGCGGCAAACACCCAGCCAGACGCGGTAATTGCCTGCGTGGGCGGCGGTAGCAATGCTATGGGAATTTTCTACCCCTACATTCCTTTTGAAAACACGCAGCTGATCGGCGTGGAAGCGGCGGGTGAAGGCCTGGACAGCGGCAAACATTCGGCCTCGATTCAGCGCGGGAGTGCGGGCGTTTTGCATGGCAACCGAACTTATGTCTTGCAGGACGATAACGGCCAAGTCACCGAGACCCACAGTATCAGCGCCGGCCTGGACTACCCCGGCGTGGGCCCTGAGCATGCATTCTTGAGCGACATAGGCCGGGCGCAGTACGTGGGCATTAGCGACAAGCAGGCGCTGGAGGCCTTTCACTACCTGTGCCGCACCGAGGGCATCATCCCGGCGCTGGAATCGAGCCATGCGGTGGCCTACGCTATGCAGTTGGCCAAGACCATGCGCACCGATCAGTCGATACTGGTAAACCTCTCTGGCCGGGGTGACAAAGACATCGGCACCGTGGCAGACCTGAGCGATGGGGACTTTTATTGCCGTCCCAGCTGCAAAGGCCAAAGCGTCAAAGGCGCAAACGAGCACCCCGTCAGTCTGCATGGCTTGGGAGTCAAAGCATGAGCCGCATCCAGCACACTTTTGCCAACTTGGCCAGCCAAGGCCGTAAAGCCCTGATCCCCTATGTCACCGCAGGTTTCCCCTACGCAGATGTGACGCCGGAACTCATGCATGCCATGGTGTCCGCCGGGGCCGATGTCATCGAACTAGGCGTCCCCTTCTCCGACCCCAGCGCCGACGGCCCCGTGATCCAGCGCTCGGGGGACAAAGCATTGTCCATGGGTATCGGCATGGTGCAGGTGCTTGAGATGGTGCGCCAATTTCGGCTAAGTAACAGCAACACGCCGGTGGTGCTGATGGGCTATGCCAACCCCATAGAGCGCTACGACCAGCGCCATGCCGCCGCAGGCGTGGACAGCGCCTTTGTCCAAGATGCAGCGCGCGCCGGGGTGGACGGGGTACTGGTGGTGGATTACCCGCCCGAAGAATGCATAGATTTTGCTGCCCAATTGCGTGCCAGCCATATGGACTTGATATTTTTACTGGCCCCGACCAGCACCGACGAACGCATGGCCCAGGTGGCAGCAGTCGCCAGCGGTTATGTCTATTACGTCTCGCTCAAGGGCGTTACTGGCGCGGGCACGCTGGACACCGATGCCGTGGGTGCCATGTTGCCGCGCATACGCCGCCATATCCAGATTCCAGTGGGCGTGGGTTTTGGCATACGCGACGGCGCTACTGCTGCAACCATTGCCCAAGTGGCCGATGCGGTGGTGATTGGCAGCAAAATGATTCAATTGATTGAAAATGCAGCGCGCGATACAGTGGCGCCCACGGCCCAGGCTTTTTTGCGCGAGGTGCGCGAGGCTATGGACGCTTGATGCAGGACTTGTAAGCCCTGGGCATGCGAAACACGGAGTAAGACTATGAGTTGGCTTGAAAAACTGCTTCCTTCCAAGATTGAGCAAACCGACCCGGCGGATCGCCGCACCGTGCCCGAAGGGCTTTGGGTTAAGTGCCCGGGCTGTGAAACCGTGCTCTACAAGTCGGATTTAGAGCAAAACCTCAACGTCTGCCCCACCTGCAGCCACCACCACCGCATTGGTGCGCGCGCGCGACTGGATGCTTTTTTGGACAACGAAGGCCGCTTTGAAATTGGTCAGGAAGTGCTGCCGGTGGACGCACTCAAATTCAAGGACAGCCGCAAATACCCCGAACGCCTGAAAGAGGCCCTGGAAAACACCAACGAGACCGATGCGCTGATCGTCATTGGCGGTTCGGTGCATGGCATTGGCGTGGTGGCGGCCTGCTTTGAATTTGAGTTTATGGGCGGCAGCATGGGCTCGGTGGTGGGCGAACGCTTTGTGCGCGGTGTGGAAGCGGCGATGGAGCAAAAATCCGCCTTTTTGTGCTTTACTGCCACCGGTGGCGCCCGCATGCAGGAAGGCCTACTGAGTCTGATGCAAATGGCCAAAACCAATGCCTCTCTCACGCGCCTGGCCAAAAAAGGCCTTCCCTATATCAGCGTGCTCACCGACCCGACCATGGGCGGCGTGAGCGCCGGCTTTGCCTTCTTGGGTGACATCGTCATTGCCGAGCCTAAGGCCTTGATCGGTTTTGCTGGTCCGCGGGTGATTGAGTCCACGGTACGGGTCACCCTGCCCGAGGGTTTTCAGCGCTCCGAGTTTTTGCAAACCAAGGGCGCGATTGATCTGATTTGCGACCGCCGCGAAATGCGCAAAACCGTGGCCGAAGCCTTGGCCATGTTGCAGCGCCATCCGACGGATGCGGTGATTTAACTTTGCGATTGCGGCGGCACGCCGCTTTAAGCCAAAAGCATCAAGACCGCGCTATCGAGCGGATGGATCAGCAAGCCGGCGATTTGCAACGCCAGCAGCAAAGCCAAGGGAGATAAATCCACCCCGCCGACCAAGGGCAGGTAGCGGCGAATGGGCGCCAGCAAGGGCGCGACCAGGCGGTCCAGCAAATCTGACACGGGTGATGCGGACTGCACCCAGGACAAAAGCGCGTAGATAAAGACCATGGCCGTCATACCCGAAAGGGCCAAACGCAGCAGCCCTACCCCCGCCAAACCGGCTACAGCGCCATAGCCATAGGGCATGCCCTGAATCAACCAAAGAAGCGAATACTGCGCCAATTCCAAGGCATACGCGGCAAGCAAACTGGCCAGGTCTAGAAACGCCAAGCCCGGCAACACGCGCCGCAGCGGCAACACAATCCAATCGCTAATGGCAAATAAAAAAGGGCCAATCGGGTTGCCGGCCCGCGCCGACATGGGGATACGCTGCTGCTGCATATACAAACGCAGCAAACACGCCCCGCCGATCACGCCGACGACAAGGTCCAACACCATCGAAACAATTTGGTAAGGCATGACAATAAGCAGCGCGCGCAGCGAGCCATCTGCAGAAATTAGGCGCGATGATAATCGCCAGCGGCAGGCTCTTAGAATTGCAGGCTCGCCCCGCAGCGGAACTACAGCACCCAAGGGCCCGCATTTTTCTCTCCATAGCGCACATCCATGTCCGAAGCCACTACGCCGCCAGCAACCCCCATCGACGAAAACCAACTTATTTTGGAACGGCGCGAAAAGCTCAAAACCCTGCGCGAGCGCCAAGCCCAAGGCCTGGGTCCGGCCTTCCCCAATGACTTTGCGCCCGACCAGGTGGCAGCCAATGTATTTGCTTTGTACGACGAAATAACAGCCGAAGAACTACAGGGCCTGCAGGTGCAAGTCAAGGTCGCTGGCCGGATGATGCTCAAGCGCGTGATGGGCAAGGCCAGTTTTTGCACTTTGCAAGACGCGTCCTTCGGGCCGAGCAACGGGCGCATTCAGATCTATGTCAAGGGCGAAGAGGTCGGGGCTGAGCGTTACGAGGACTTCAAGCACTGGGATTTGGGCGATATCGTCGCGGCCACCGGGTACCTGTTTAAAACCAAAACTGGCGAACTGTCGGTGCATGCCAAGGAGGTGCGGCTGTTGACGAAAAGCTTGCGCCCCATGCCGGATAAATTCCACGGCATCCATGACCAGGAAGTGAAATACCGCCAGCGCTACATCGATCTGATGACCGACGAAGCGGCCCGCAAACGCTTTGTGGCGCGTAGCACTGCGGTGAGCAGCATCCGCGCCTATATGGTGCAACACGGTTTTCTCGAAGTGGAGACGCCAATGCTGCACCCCATCCCCGGTGGTGCCAACGCCAAACCCTTTACCACGCACCACAATGCGCTGGACCAGCAAATGTTTTTGCGTATCGCACCCGAGCTTTACCTCAAGCGCTTGATCGTCGGCGGTTTTGACCGGGTGTTTGAAATCAACCGCAACTTTCGCAACGAAGGTATTTCGGTACGCCATAACCCCGAATTCACCATGATGGAGTTTTACGCGGCCTATTGGAATTACCGAGACCTGATGGAGTTCACCGAGAACTTGGTGCGCGATGCAGCACTCAAAGCAGTGGGCTCACTGGCCCTTAGCTATGGCGGAAAACCGGTGGACTTGGCCGCACCCTTTGAGCGTTTGACGATATTGGAGGCCATCGAAAAATACACCGACGCCGGCGCGAATGTGAACGATGCCGATTGGCTGCGATCTGCCTTGCGCAAAACTGGCCTGAGCGACGCGAAAAACAAATTGTCCAAGCGCAGCCTGGCGGGTTTGCAAGTGATGTATTTTGAAGAGCATGTCGAAGACAAGCTTTGGCAACCTACATTCATATGCGAACACCCCGTCGAAATTTCGCCACTCGCGCGTGCCAGTGATGCACGGCCCGACGTGACGGAGCGCTTTGAGCTGTATGTCACCGGTCGGGAATTGGGCAACGGCTTTAGCGAGCTCAACGATGCACAAGACCAGGCCGCACGTTTCGCTGCCCAAGTCAGCGCCAAAGACAGTGGCGACGACGAGGCCATGTTTTTTGACCACGACTTTGTGCGCGCCTTGGAGTACGGCATGCCGCCTACTGGTGGTTGTGGTATCGGCATAGACCGACTCATGATGCTGCTCACTGACAGCCCGAGCATCCGTGATGTGATCTTGTTCCCCGCCCTGCGCCGGGAAAGCTGAGTAGGTCCTAGCTGGTGGCACTTTGAACACCGCTGCAAGGGGCTGGGCGGCACCGCCCTATTTGCGGGCTTATCCACCAGACACGGTAGCTCGGGTACTGGCCATGCTCGAGAGCGCAAGCGTGGGCGATTGGTTACTGGGCAAATACCCGCAAGCGCATGCAGTGCGCACCGACGGGGCTCTGTACGCCTATGCCCAGGAGATACGACAAACTAGCATGCGCAGTGCTGCCGCGATAAGCAAAGTGGCGTACGACAGCAAATTGCAAGTGATTGCCCATGCGCTAGGGACGCATACCCGCATTTCACGGGTACAGGGCACCAAGCTCAAGACCAAGCACGAGTTGCGCATTGCCAGCATTTTTAAGGCGGCACCTGAAGACTTTTTGCGCATGATCGTGGTCCATGAGCTGGCCCATTTGCGCGAGAAAGACCACGACAAAAGTTTCTACCAACTGTGCGAACACATGGAGCCACGCTACCACCAACTGGAATTTGAGCTACGTGTGTACCTGACCTACCTGGATGCAGGCGGCAGCAGCCTATGGGGACGCTAAAACGCGCAATGCCTGCGTGATATCGGCCTGCAAATCCTCGGGCGCTTCGAACCCTACTGCAAAGCGTACCAATGTCCCGCGGGCGATGCCGGCCGGCCAGGCGCCGCGCATGCGTTCCAAGTTATATGGCACCACCAGACTGACCGGCCCGGCCCAGCTGTAACCCAACCTAAACAGCTGCAAACTATCGCAAAAGGCATCAACCTGATCTTGGGTATAAGAAGGATCAATCACTACGCTGAACAGGCAGGCGGCCGCACCAAGACCCTCCGGCGCACACAAGCGCTGCCAATGGGCATGACCCGGTGAAGCGCTGAGCGCCGGATGCAACACCTGCACAAAAGCCGCTTGCGTTTGGCACCAGGCGGCCAAAGCACGGGTGCTTTGGTCTTGGGCGTGGTAACGCATGGCAATAGACGGCAGGCCGCGCAGGACCAACTCGGCATCATTGGCGCTCACGTTCAAACCCAGGCGCATATGGCACAGCTTGATGCGCATATGCAAATCCGCATCGCGCGTGATCACACTGCCCATCAACACATCACCGCCACCACTGGGGTATTTGGTAAGCGCCTGGATAGAAATATCCACGGCACAAGGTGTGCCTGGCGTCAGTTCAAAGGGCGCAAATGCGATACCGGCGCCCCAGGTGTTGTCCAGGGCCACCAGCGCCCCATGTTGCTTACAAATGCGGGTCAATGCCGCAAGGTCGGGAAACTCCAGGGTGACCGAGCCCGGCGCTTCCAGCCACACCAGACGCGTGGCGCTACAGAGCTTGGACTGCAAGTCCTGCGGGTCCATGGGGTTGTAAAAACGGTGGCGCACGCCCCAGCCCACAAACTCCCCTTCCACCAGGGTTTTGTTGGGCTCATAGCAATTGTCTGGCAGCAATACCTCGTCACCCGATTGCAGCAAGGCCAAGGCTACCAAGGCAATGGCCGAAAGGCCGCTGGGCGTGAGCACACATTGGAGACCCCCTTCCAAGCTACAAAGGCGCTCTTCAAGGGTGTAGGTGGTGGGCGTGCCATGCAGGCCATAGGTATAGGCCGTTTTGTCTTTCCACTGGCGGCTACGCATAGCCGCCACCGAAGGGAAAAACACCGTGGAAGCTTTAAAGACGCCTACTGCGGGCGACTCAAAACCGCCCGGCGGTTCATAGGGATGGTGATTCAGCGCGGTGCTGAGGTGCTTCATCGGCATGGCCCGCCTAAACGCTCCATTTTTGGATGAGCTGCGCAGGGCGCAACGCGTCATAGCTCTCAAAAGGCTGATGAATCCAGGGGTTGGTCGGCAAAAATTCCACCGAATAGTCTGGCGCAAAAGTCGACAAGGCTTTGGTCCAAATCACCGCGCTGCGCATCTCGGTAATCGGTGCGTAATTATTTTTTAACTGGTGGATCACCGCGTTCAGCGTGTGGCCCGAGTCCGCAAGATCATCAACCAGCAAGACCTTACCGGCAATCTCTCCCTTGGGCGTGGTGATGAAGCGGGCAATGTCCAAGTGGCCTTGTACCGTACCGGCATCTGAGCGATAAGAACTGGTGGACATGATGGCCAGCGGCTTGTCAAACACCCTGGACAGTATGTCGCCCGGACGCATGCCGCCGCGTGCCAGGCACAAAATAGTATCGAACTCCCAGCCCGACTGAAACACCTTGATCGCGAGCTTTTCGATCAGGTTGTGGTACTCGTCATAGCTAACGTACAAATGCTTTCCGTCTTCCGTCAACATACCCAACTCCTTAGTCAATACGATTGCGCAGTTTGCACCGCTACTGCCACACCAAGAGAAGACTGAACGCTTGCCAGCATCATGGCGCCTGGTAAGGATCACGCATCAAAATGGTGTGATCCCGGTCCGGACTGGTGGACACCATATGAATAGGTATACCGGTCAATTGCGCAATGCGCTCCAAATAAAGGCGCGCCTCTACCGGCAATTTTTGGTAATCGGTGACGCCCACGGTGCTTTGGGTCCAGCCGGACATGGTTTCGTACACCGGCTCGCAGCGGGCAATTTCGTCAGCGCCCATGGGCAAAATGTCAGTGAGCGCGCCATCGAGCATATAGCCAGTACAAAGCTTGAGCTCGCTCAGGCCGTCAAGCACATCGAGCTTGGTAATACACAAACCGCTTAAACCGTTGACCTGTGCCGAGCGCTTGAGCAAAGCAGCGTCAAACCAACCGCAACGGCGTGAGCGTCCGGTTGTCACGCCTTTTTCGGCTCCAACCGTGCTCATGTGGTAACCCGGCGTGCCGGGCACCTCCCATTGCAACTCGGTCGGGAACGGACCGCTACCCACGCGGGTGCAATAGGCTTTGGTAATGCCCAGGATGTAATGCAGCATCCCCGGCCCCACGCCGGCGCCGGCAGAGGCATTGCCAGCGACGCAATTGCTGGAGGTGACAAAAGGATAGGTGCCGTGGTCCACGTCGAGCAAAGTGCCCTGCGCGCCTTCAAACAATAAATTAGCGCCGGCTTGGTGGGCGTCATTGAGTTCGCGGGAAACATCGGCCATCATGGGAGTGAGCAGCTTGGCATGCTCCATGGCCTGCGTATAGACCGGTTCGAACAAAACTTCGCCGTCCTTGATGTAGGGCGCCAGTGCCGGTCCAAAATCAAAGGCTTGAGAACCCAAAAAACTGGTCAGCACATGGTTGTGCAAAGCCAATAAATCGCGCAATTTATCGGCGAAACGCTGCGGGAATCTCATGTCCTGCACGCGCAAGGCGCGGCGTGCTATTTTGTCCTCGTAGGCCGGTCCGATGCCACGCCCGGTAGTGCCAATTTTTTCATTGCCACCTTTTTCACGGGCCGCTTCGCGCGCCACGTCAAGCGCTGCGTGGAAAGGCAGAATCAGCGGGCAGGCTTCGCTGATGCGCAAGCGCGAACGCACATCTACGCCGACTTTTTCCAGGCCTTCAATTTCTTCGAATAACTTGGCCGGCGACAAGACCACGCCATTGCCGATATAGCACTTCACACCAGCGCGCATGATGCCGCTAGGGATCAGGTGCAAAGCGGTCTTCACGCCATGGATCACCAGGGTATGTCCAGCGTTATGTCCGCCCTGAAAGCGCACCACGCCTTGGGCACTCTCGGTCAGCCAATCGACCAGTTTGCCTTTACCCTCGTCGCCCCATTGGGTTCCGACGACCACTACATTTCGGCCTGCGCGTGTATTCATAAGTCTACTTTTTTAACGGGAACAAGGTGCCAATCAGTACCCTGCGCAACCAAAACACGGTCGCAATGGAACTCGTCAACTTCACTTTCGTGACCAGGCAAAACGCAAACTACCGTCTCGCCTGCACTGCGTAACTTGGCGATGGCACTACGTAAACCTTTGTCCTCACCCCAGGGCGCGCGGATGGCCGCGCGCAAGGGCGGCCCGCTGACGACACCCACCAGCGATTTGATGTCCAGACTAAACCCCACGGCGGGCCGCTCTCGCCCGAATACCGAGCCTACCGCGTCATAGCGGCCACCGCGCAGCAGGGCATCGGGCGCGCCTTGGGCATACACCGCAAAGCGCGCACCACTGTAGTAGGCGTAGCCACGTAAATCCGCCAGATCAAAAGACACCGGAGTACCGTCCAGATGGCCGGCCAGCCATTGGAGTTCGTCCAAGGCCTGCGAAATCGCTGGCAGATCAGGCAACAAGCTGCGCGCCTGCGCGAGCACCTGCACATCGCCATAGCAACGCGTCAGGTTTTGCAGGCCGCGGCGCACCACCGCATCCGAGCGGCGCGCGATGGACGCAATCGCCGCAGCATCTTTGACGGCCAGGGCCGCTTGTATTTCTGCGGTTTCTACCGCGCTGAGGGCGGCCAGAGTTAAGAGGCTGTTGACGATGCGCACATCGGCCAAGTCCACCATAAAGTCCTGCACCTTGGCGGCACGCAGACAGTCGAGCGCCAGCGTCAGGATTTCCAGATCGGCTTCCAAGCCTTGGTGACCATAAATTTCCGCGCCCAATTGCAAGGGTTCACGGGTCGCATGGGGCGCCGCCGGACGGGTGTGTAACACCGGGCCGCAATAGCACAGGCGGGCTACGCCCTGGCGATTGAGCAAATGGGCATCAATGCGCGCCACTTGCGGTGTGCTGTCAGCGCGCAGGCCCAGCATCCGACCAGAAATTTGGTCCACCAACTTGAAAGTTTGCAAATCCAGCGATTCGCCGGTGCCGGTCAGCAGCGACTCCAGGTGCTCCAACAGCGGCGGCATGACCAGTTCATAGCCATAGCAACGCGCCATATCCAGCAAATTTCTACGGATCTCTTCGATGTGGCGCGCCTCAGAAGGCAGCACATCGGCAATGTGATCCGGGAGGACCCAAGCGGACATGGATAAATGGGGATGCTGTTAAAAACGCGATTTTACCGGCCAAACCCGAGCCCCGCCCGGGCGGGAAGCGGGAATCGCGAGCGCGCTGCAGCTTATTTTTTGACCGCGGCCGAACCCGAGCCGCCGTTGCGGAAGACTTTGAAGAACTCGCTAGAGGAAGGGTCCAGCACCATGACGTCGCTCTTGTTGGCGAAACTGGTTTTATAAGCCTCCAGGCTACGGTAAAACTGGGCGAACTGGGGATCGCGGTTAAAGGCTTCGGCATAAATACGGGCTGCCTCCGCATCGCCCTCGCCTTTGATTTTCTGGGCGTCGCGGTAGGCGTTGGCAATCGTCACCTCGCGCTGGCGGTCGGCATCGGCGCGGATTTTTTCACCCTCGGCCGCACCGGTGGAGCGCAATTCATTGGCGACGCGTTTGCGTTCGGCTTCCATACGGCGATAAACCGACTCGGTGATAGCCTCCACATAGTCCACGCGGGTGATACGTACATCGACCACATCCACGCCCCAGGGCTTGGCGCCTCTGACCTTTTCGAGTACTTCACGCTTAACGTCGGACATCAAGGCCTCCCGCTTGAGCGAGAGCAATTCTTTCACGGTGCGCTTATTGATCTCTTCCTGAAACGCATTGCGCACTACGCGGTTGAGTTGATTGGCGCCGGCCGCTTCATTCAGGCCCACATTTCGAATGTATTCGCTGGGCTCGGAAATGCGCCAGCGCACATACCAGTCGATCACCACGCGTTGCTTCTCTGCCGTCAGCATAGGCTCGGTATCGCTACTGTCCAGCGTCAGTAAACGCTTGTCGATATAGGAGACGTTTTGAAATGGCGGCGGCAGCTTCCAGTTCAATCCCGGCTCGGTGATGACTTCCTTAATTTGGCCCAGTGCATAGACCACGCCAAACTGGCGTTGGTCCACAACAAACAGGGTCGAACTGGCCAGTGCTAACAGCACCAACAAACTAGAAACAATAAATCCAATACGGTTCATGCTGTTCTCCTAGCGCACATCGCGCTCACGGGTACGCGCCGCTTCGCGGCTGCGTGGGTCCACCGCGTTGGCTGCGGGCAAGGGGGTCGGGGGCACAGCCGCTGGGTTGCCAGCCGCTGCGGGCAATGCCAAGGGATCCGCTGCGGCATTCATTTGTAATATCTTTTCAAGCGGCAGGTTTAATAAGGTCGCACCCTGCCGGGTATCGACCAGCACTTTGGTGACATTGGTGTAGATTTGCTGCATAGCGTCTAGGTACATGCGGTCGCGCGTGACCTGGGGTGCCTTCTGGTACTCATTAAATACCGAGCGGAAACGCTGCGCATCACCCTGCGCCTGGGCTACGACCCGGGCCTTGTAGGCGTCGGCTTCTTCCTTCAAGCGGGCCGCCGAACCCACGGCGCGCGGTACCACGTCGTTGGCATAGGCTTGCGCCTCGTTCTTCGCACGTTCACGCTCCTGTCCCGCTTTGAGCACATCGTCAAACGAAGCCTGTACTTGCTCGGGCGGGCGCACCCCACCTTGCTGCAAGTTGATGGCGACCACCTCGATACCGACTTTGTAGCGGTCCAAAATGTCCTGCATCATGGCCCGCACACGCGGGGCGATTTGGTCGCGCTCTTCGGACAGCGCGGCATCCATTTTCATCTTGCCCAGGACTTCACGCACGGATGTCTCTGCCGCCTGCACCACAGCGTCGGTGGGGTTTTTGCTCTCAAACAAAAAGGCTCGCGCATCACTTAAGCGGTATTGCACTGCAAACTTAATATCTAAAATATTCTCATCTTGGGTCAGCATGGCCGACTCCCTTAAGCCAGTGGCCTTGAGCACGTTGTCACGACCCACATCCACCGAGCGGATTTGGGTGACGAAAACCAATTCATGGCGCTGAAATGGGTAAGGCAGGCGCCAGTTGAAACCCGCATTGACAGTCGATTTGTATCGACCAAATTGCGTAATCACCGCCTGCTGACCTTCCTGCACAATGAAAAAGCCGGTCGCCAGCCAAATCAAAACCAGCACCGCCGCAATCACTCCGCCACCAATTTGGATGTTTTTAAAATCGGGAGGCAAGAGGCCGCCGGTTCCCCGCGCGCCTGCGCCACGCTTGCCGCCGCCCATCCAGCCGTTCAATTTGCGGTTGAAATCGCGCCACAGTTCATCTAAATCCGGTGGGCCGGCATTCGCGCCTGGGCGTTGGCCGGCGCTCGGGCGGTCATTGGCCGGGTTGTTAGGGGGCGGCACATCGGGCCGGGTATCGGGTTTGGCTTCGGGCCGGCCCCCAGGCGAAGGTTCCTGGGGATTGGCGGACGCATCGGGCGCGCTACCCGAAGGGGATTTACCTTCATCTGCGCGGCCCCAACGGCTGTCATTGAGATTGAACATACCGCGCAATCGCCCCACAATTGCGACAAAACTAAGCGTTGGCGTTAAAAATTTCATTGTTATACCTTGCGATGTGCACACCCCGATTGTCCACAATTACGAGTCGGCCTCATAGACCACGGGGGATTGGGGATGCGCGGGCGAAAAAACCGGGGTGCCAGCAGCAGCTCGCGCAAGCAAGCTGCGCAGCTGCGCCAGTCCGGTTCCCGTTTGTGCGCTGAGAAAAACCCGGGCTGTTTGCTGGCCGTCGAGTTCAAAAAAATCACTGCTTTGTAAGGGAAGACGGGCCTCGGGCATCGCGTCGATCTTGTTAAATACCAATATCTGCGGCACGTTGTCGGCTCCGATTTCGCTTAATACGCGCTGCACTTGCTCAATTTGCAGCATGTAATCCGGGTTGGATGCGTCCACCACATGCAGCAACAAATCAGCATCCACGGCCTCTTGCAAGGTGGCCTGGAATGCGTCCACCAGCCCATGGGGTAGGTCGCGGATAAAGCCCACCGTATCGGACAGCGATACCGAGCGCTCAGCTTGCCCCAAATACAGTTGGCGGGTGGTGGTATCGAGCGTGGCAAACAACTGGTCGGCCGCATAGGCACGGGCTTTGACCAAGGCATTAAACAGTGTGGATTTACCCGCATTGGTGTATCCGATGAGCGAGATATTGAAGGCGCCGCGCCGGTCGCGTTGTTTGCGCTGCGTCTGGCGCTGGCGCTTGACCTTGTCCAACTGCTCTTTGGTGCGCTTGATGTTGGCGGCGATCATGCGCCGGTCCAGTTCGATCTGGGTTTCACCGGGACCGCCGCGATTACCGATCCCACCGCGCTGACGCTCCAGATGCGACCAGCGGCGCACCAAACGGGTACTCAAATATTGCAAGCGCGCCAGTTCCACTTGTAACTTGCCTTCATGGCTGCGGGCTCTTTGGGCAAAGATCTCCAGGATCAAGAAGGTCCGGTCGTTCACCGGCATTTCCAAGCGGCGCTCCAAGTTACGTTGCTGGCCCGGGCTGAGGCTTTGGTCGAACAATAGCTCTTGCGCGCCCAGGCTTTGGGCCAAGAGTTTGATTTCGTCGGCTTTGCCGGTTCCTATGAACAAGGCGGCATCCGGGGCTCGGCGCTTACAAACGACTCGGGCCACCGGATCCATACCCGCAGTTAGCGCAAGTTGGCCCAATTCATCTAGCTCCGAATCGAAATTCGCAAGACCTAAATCGACGCCCACCAAAATGGTACGCACGCTGAAATCGGCTGGTCGCGAGGTCAAATCAGGTCTGCGTACGCAGCAGCCCGATGGGGCCGCCCTGTAGCGATATCAGGACGCTTCAGCGCCGTCGGCGGGGGGCAGTGCGAAATTGACTGCACGCCCGGGCACGATAGTGGAAATCGCATGCTTGTACACCATCTGGGTCACGGTGTTTCGCAGCAAAACCACGTATTGATCAAAGGACTCAATCTGTCCCTGCAGTTTGATACCGTTGACCAGGTACACCGAAACCGGCACATGCTCCCGGCGCAATGCATTAAGAAAGGGGTCTTGGAGAAGTTGACTTTTGTTGTTCACGATATTTTCCGTGTTGAAAGTAGTAAGAACGGTTGAAGATACCACATTGGCAATGGATTCTCAGTGCCCGAAGTCACAATGGGGCCTTAAGGCATGCGGCATGGGGGTCACTCCTTGTCGGCATAGGGGTTGGCGGCCGACTTCATTTGGATACGCAGCGGTGTGCCCACCAGGTTAAATTCTTTGCGAAAACGCCCTTCTAAAAAACGTTTGTAGGCTTCTGTCACATGTTCGAGCGAATTGCCATGGATCACAATAATCGGCGGATTCATGCCGCCTTGGTGGGCATAGCGCAACTTCGGGCGGTACATGCCGGTTTTCTTAGGCGTCTGAAACTGCACTGCCTCCAGCAGCAAACGGGTCAACACCGGCGTAGGCATTTTGCAATTGGCTGCACGGTGCGCCTGGGCAATCGAATCCCATACCGGCCCCAAGCCCTGGCGTTTGCGCGCAGAAATCAAATGCAAGGCGGCAAACTTTAAAAACCCCAAACGGGTTTCGAGCGAGCGTTTCACCAGTTCACGCTGGTACTCGTCCACCGCATCCCATTTATTCACCGCCACCACCACCGCGCGCCCCGACTCCAGGATGTAGCCTGCAATATGGGCGTCCTGGTCGGTGACGCCTTCAATCGCGTCGATCAATAGCAAGACCACGCTGGCCGACTCAATCGCCTGCAAAGTTTTGACCACTGAAAACTTTTCAATCGCTTCAAATACTTTACCTTTGCGACGCAGACCTGCGGTATCCATCAGCTCAAATTTTTGCCCGCTGCGCTCAAAGGGAATGGAAATCGTGTCGCGCGTGGTGCCCGGTAAATCAAAGGCCACCAGGCGCTCTTCGCCCAGCCAGGTGTTTATCAGGGTGGATTTGCCTACGTTGGGCCGCCCTGCTACCGCCAATTTGATCGTCCCGGGCTGGCTTTCTTCGGGCTCGGCCGCATCCGGGTCGGGTGCGAAAGGCGCCATCACCTGATCCAACAGCGTGCGGATGCCTTGTCCGTGGGCTGCGGACACGGCGATCACTGCACCGAGGCCAAGCTCATAAAACTCGCCAAACTGCGTGGTTTCGGTCATACCTTCGGCTTTATTGGCCACCACATAGCTGGTTTTGCCCAGGCGGCGCAGGTATTTGGCAATTTCGTAGTCTTGCGCCGACACGCCGCCACGGGCATCCACAATAAAAAGCACGGCATCGGCTTCGGCCACCGCTTGGCGGGTCTGCTTGGCCATTTCTTTGAAGATACCGCTGGTCGCATCAGGCTCAAACCCGCCGGTATCCACGACGATGATTTCCTGCTTACCGTGCTTGGCATTGCCATAGTGGCGATCGCGCGTCAATCCTGCAAAGTCGGCAACGATGGCGTCGCGGCTTTTGGTTAGCCGATTAAACAGGGTCGACTTGCCTACATTAGGCCTGCCGACCAGAGCGATGACCGGTTTCATACAGCGTGGCCCTAGGGCCTATTGCAGCCGGAACCCGATGACGTTACCGCGCTGGGTGATCACCACCCAGGTCGAAGCAAGCCACAAAGGCGCAGAAACAATCGGTGAACCATCGGTGCTAAGGCGGTTTAAGAGCTTGCCGTCCACAGGAGAGAGAAAGTGCAGATTACCGTCGCCATCGCCCAGCAGCAAAGCGCCACCGGCCAGCGTTGGCCCCGTCACACTGCGAAAGCGCAATTTTTCGTTGGTCCACAATTTTTCACCATCGGCGCGGCGCCAGGCGATCACTTTGCCATCGCTTTCGGTACCGAACACGCTTTGGGCATCACCGCCAATACCTGTGGCGCCAGAAGCGGATTTATTCCACAGACTGCGACCGGTACGCGTGTCCACGCAAGCGACAGCGTACTGAAAGGCCCGCAGACACACGGAATCGGCAACCCGGCTCACACCCGAGACCAAATCAGCCAGGCGTTCCACCTCGTTCACCCCGCGCCCGCTGGCTACTTGTACATCCCAGCGCAGCGATCCATTTTGCGGATTCAAACCGAGCAAGCGGCCGCCCTGCGCCGCCAGCAAGGTATCGCCTACGGCCGTCAATAAGCCGGCCTGCCCCAATAACAAGGTTTCACCGGAACGTTGCTGCGTCCAGAGCTTGCGACCGTTTGCTGCGTCAAAGGCATAGACCGTGCGGTCCGCAGCCAAAACGAATACCCGCTCGCCTGCGACCAAAGGCGCGGTGACGACCAGCGAAGGAATCTTTTGACGCCATAGCTCTTTTTGCTCGCTGTGGACAATCAACTGGTTATCCAGGCTGGTCACTGCGACAAACTGCTTGTCAGCACCTACACCGGCGCTCAGTGACTGCCCGGCGCTGGCCCGCCCACCTATTTGACCGCTGGCAGCGTCAATCAGGCTTAGTTCGCCTTGGCTGGAAGCAGCCCATAACAAGGGGCCGACCGCGCGCAACTCCAGGGGGGACGCCGTAGCGCCCACATTGACGCGCCATACCTCCTTGACGGCCAGACTGGCGGGATTGGCCTCCAGGGACTCGGGTTTTGGTTTATCAAAACCGGCACAGCCGCCAAGCAACAGCGCCACGCTGTAGACACTGCTTGCGAACAGGCTGCGCAAAAAAAATCCGCTTTGGGCCATTATTTCAGTCCCTCAGCCAGTTTGGGAGCAGCGACCGCCTCCGGGTCCACACCTAGCGCGTTGAGTTTGACCTGCACCACGCGCCGGTATTGCGCGCGCTCTTCTAATTTTTGGTAGGCCAGTAAATAAGCCGCTTTGGCCTCGGAACGCTTATCCTGCGCCGCAAAAATATCGCCTTTGCGGTCGGCCACCAGGGCCGCAAATGCTTCGTCCGTCACGCCGTCTAGCTGCGCCAAGGCCTGCGCATAGTCTTTGGCATCGAAGTACATATTGGCCAAGCGCAGGCGGGCGATGGCGGTATAGCCCTGGTCACCCGATTTATCCACCACCCATTGCAACGCCGATTTAGCTGCGTCGGTATCGCCTTTATCGCTGGCTTGGCGCGCCAAAGCTAAGGCTGCCTGCTGGGTATAGGCGGCCGATGGGTAACGCTCTTTCATATCCGAAAAGCTTCGCTGCGCCAAGGACGTATCACCTGTGGCTACCGCTTTGCTCATTTCATCGAACAAGGCGGCAGACTGGCTTGCCTGGCTGCGCTGCCAATAGTGGTAGCCGTTCCATGCGGCGACCGCCAGGAGCACGACGACGAGCAGCCCGGTGATTAAGTTGCCGTATCGGCTCCAGAAATGCTTGAGCTGGTCAAGCTGCTCTTGTTCTTCAAGGTCTAATTGGTTGGCCATGGCATTACGTAATTAAGCATCGGATTGTAGGCTTTGCGCCCATTGCGGCCAATCGGCCATGGCTACCGCGCGTTGCGGGGTCGATGCATTGCGCAGGTCTTTGATGCTCAGCTTGCCGCCGGCCATTTCGTCAGCGCCAAACACCAGGGCATAGCGGGCTCCGCTGGCGTCGGCCTTTTTGAACTGGGATTTCATGCTGGCCATGGCGCCATCGGCGCTGGCATGCAACTGCACCGCCAGGCCGGCACCACGCAATTGCTCCAAGGTACGCAGCGCATCAGGTAAAAAATGCTTATCGGTAACTACCGCGAACGCAAGCGGTGCCGTCGGCGCAGCGTGCACGCCCTGTGTTTTGAGCAACTCCAGTAATCGCTCCATGCCCAGCGCCCAGCCCACCGCCGGCGCAGCTTTACCACCTACCTCTTCCACCAGATAGTCATAGCGTCCACCACCGCATATCGTTCCCTGGGACCCTAGTTCGGTAGTCACAAACTCAAACACCGTCAGGTTGTAATAGTCCATACCGCGGACCAAGCGGGGGTTGATCACATAGTCGACTGCATTGGCCTTCAATATGGCCAGTACCGCATCCAAATGCGCGCGTGATGCCTCTCCCTGGAAGTCCATGAGCCGTGGCGCTGCCTCAATCACGGACTGCATAGCCGGGTTTTTGCTATCGAGTAAGCGCAATGGGTTCAGGTGCAGACGGCGGCGCGACTCAGCGTCCAAGTCTTCTTCGTGCTGTTCAAAGTAGGCAATCAAGGCGGCTCGGTGCAATTTACGCTCATCCGGCTGGCCCAGGTTATTGATGTGCAACTGCACGCCTTGAATACCCAATTCTTTCCACAGCGCATGCGCCATCAAAATGAGTTCGGCGTCGAGTTCGGGGCCGGCAAAGCCCAGGGCTTCGGCGCCAATTTGGTAAAACTGGCGGTAACGCCCGCGCTGTGGTCGCTCATGACGGAACATGGGGCCGATGTAGAACAGGCGTTTGCCACCGTTATACAGAAGGTTGTGCTCCACGACGGCGCGCACCAAGCCTGCAGTGTTCTCCGGGCGCAGGGTGAGCTGCTCGCCATTGAGTCGGTCTTCAAAGGAGTACATCTCCTTTTCAACAATATCCGTCACCTCCCCCAGGCCGCGTACAAATAGTGCGGTAGGTTCGACGATCGGCGTGCGGATACTCTCGTACGCATAACGTCGCATCAAGGCGCGCACGCGCGCCTCCAAGTCTTCCCAGCGCGCCGATTCCGGCGGCAGGATGTCGTTCATGCCTTTGACGGCCACCAGACGTTCCGCCTTGCGTGGCGATGGTGCTTGATTCATAAAATGTGTTTTATTTGAGAGCCGGCGCGCCAAAGCGCTCACGGATATAGTTTTCCACCACCGCTTGGAATTCGGTGGCTATCGAGTCACCACGTAAAGTCATGCGTTTTTCGCCGTCTATAAATACCGGAGCCGCAGGGGCCTCGCCGGTACCAGGCAGGCTGATGCCGATATCGGCATGCTTGCTTTCGCCTGGTCCGTTGACGATGCAGCCCATCACCGCGACCTTAAGGCCTTCCACACCCGGAAACTCTTTGCGCCACACCGGCATTTTGTCGCGCAAAAAATTGTCAATCTGCTGCGTGAGTTCTTGAAACGTGGTGCTGGTGGTACGTCCACAGCCGGGGCAGGCGGTAACACTCGGAACAAAGGCGCGCAAGCCCAATGCCTGCAAAATTTCAGCCGCAATCACCACCTCCTGGTTACGCGACTCGCCAGGCGCAGGGGTCAGCGACACGCGGATGGTGTCGCCAATGCCCTCTTGAAGCAAAACCGACAAAGCTGCGCTGGAAGCCACCGTGCCTTTGGTACCCATACCCGCCTCCGTCAGACCCAGATGCAAGGGATAAGAAGTGCTGCGGCCCAGTTCGCGATAGACGGCAATCAAGTCCTGCACGCCACTGACTTTGCAAGAAATAATGATTTGATGGGCCGCCATGCCCATGGATTGCGCCAGTTGCGCGGAACCCACCGCCGAGTTGATCAAAGCCTGGTACATCACCTGTTTGTAATTGCGCGGCTCAGGCAGTTTGCTGTTGGCATCCATCAAATCAGCGAGTAACTCCTGGTCCAGACTGCCCCAGTTCACACCGATGCGCACCGGCTTGTCCCAGCGCATGGCCGCGTCAATCATCTGCCCGAACTGACGGTCTTTCTTATCGCCCTTACCGACATTGCCCGGGTTGATACGGTATTTGGAGAGCGCCTGCGCGCAATCGGGAAAATCTGTCAGCAATCTGTGGCCGTTGTAATGAAAATCACCAATCAAGGGCACGGCGATGCCCATGCGGTCTAATTGTTCACGGATATGCGGAACCGCCTGCGCCGCTTCAGGCGTATTGACGGTGATGCGCACCAACTCCGAACCGGCCAGCGCCAACTCCTTCACCTGGATCGCCGTGCCGATGACGTCAACCGTGTCGGTATTGGTCATAGACTGGATACGCACGGGCGCACCGCCACCAACGGTTATCACATTGCTGTCCCATCGCACACGGGCCTGAAGGCCTTGGCGCGCAGCGACTCCATTGGCGTTCAAAAAAGTCTGACTTGTCATCATGGCACCTTGAATCTGGCAACGTTGTCCTGGGTATGCGCCTCTAACGAGAAAAGCACACCCCGGACCAAAACATCGGTATGGTCGGCCCGTCCGACCACCACCGCAAGTGGTAAGTCGCCAAGCACTTCGGCAGCTTCAGACGCCGCCAATGTGCGTCGCAACAAAACCGTTCCTTTGGCATCGGTGACTTCAATCCAGGTACTACCGCGCGCCTTGAAAACTAGCACCGGCTGCGCCAGCTTGGGCGCCGATACGCCACGATCTGCCGCTGTGGCTAGCGCGGGCGCCTCGGGCATGGATGTCGAAGGCAATGGAGCGGGCACGCCTTGTACGGTAGCGTCTTGCGGCTCCGCTTGGGGTGCCGCTGCTGCGGACGCGCTGGGTTGCGGTGCGGCCGCTGTGAGCGCAGTTCGGCCCATGTGTGCGATCTGCGGATAGAAATAAACCAAAGCGGCCAACAGCAACAAAAACAATGCAATCCACCAGACCGGAGACACTGGCCCCGGTTGCTCGCGCAGCAAGGCCAGCCGGGTCTCCTTGGTGAAAGTGCCCACCGCTTCGTGCATGCCGGGGGCCGGGCCCCGGGACGTCGGCTGGGGCATTTGCGCCAACAGGGGCTGTGCATCCAGGCCGAGAAAACGCGCCACGCTGGCGACCATGGCGCGGCCGCTATGCAGATTGGGACCTTTGTCAAACTCATCATTCTCAAAAGCCTGCAAGCGTGGTACCGATACCTTCAGGCGGGCCGACAAACTCTCCAAAGACATCCCCAAGTCCAGGCGCGCACGCTGCAACTGCTGCCCCACGCTAGGCGCTTTCTGCGTAAGCGTAGCGTCGGCAAATTCAGAGGGCACACGCAGCCCGATCGTCTCTTCGTCTGCATTAGTCATCGAACACCCCTTTGTCGAGCAAACTCAGCTCAGGTGATTGCGCAAAACGGCTACGCAAGCTCGCGCTCAGAGCTGTAACTTGCACACCGTCAGCGCTCTTACGGGCCAGCTTGATTCCCAGCCACAAGGTCTGGGCATTGGCCCATTGTGAAGTATTGATAGGAGCAATAAATGCCTGCGCACGCGCGTAATCGGCCTGCTTAAATAAATGCGAGGCCAGGTTGTAGCTGACCACCGGGTTGGCAGGTTCCAACCTAAAGGCAGTCAATAGGCTATTTTCCGCATTGGCCGCCTGCCCGGCCTTAGCCTGGCACAAGCCCTGGGTCATCCAGGTTTTAGCGCGTGCTTCGTAGGTCGGATTGGCCAAGGCAGCGCTAAACATGACCATTGCCTCGCCCATACGGCCTTGCTGGCACAAAAACCACCCGTAATTGTGTTGCACCGAAGCCGCTTGTGCCTGTACCGCCAGGGCTTTGCGAAACCCGTCCTCGGCGAGTGTCGGCTCGTTCAAACGCATATAAATCAGGCCACGCAGGTTATGCGCTTCGTACAAACCATTGTCTGCGGCCAGGCTTTGCTGCATGGCGTCCAGCGCATAGCCGTTCATTCCGTCTGCAAAATAGGTGGCAGCCAACTCCAAATATACGCGGGCGCGCTTGCGTGCCTCAGAATCGACGGAGCCGGTACTCAGCTCAGTCTTACCAGCACCTGCGCACGCTGCCAGCAAGACTAGCAAGTAAAGGACAGCAAACACACGGCTGCGGGCTATCCAGGGGGCATAGACCCTGCCAGGCGCTAGCGCCAGACAAGCCTGCGCATCAAACCGCATGCAGCACCTCAACCGCAGCTGCAAGTCCAGGCGTCGCGGTTTCGCGCGCTTTACGCATGTCCATGCGCAGCATAACGCTGGTACGGTCGCGCACTTCGCCTGCCAGCTGACCACAAGCGGCATCAATATCATCGCCGCGGGTTTTACGGACCGTGGTAATGATTCCCGCGTCGTTCAAGATGCGGGCAAACGCTGCCACAGCAGCCTGCGTAGAGCGCTGCAAGCCGGACGCCGGAAAGGGATTGAAGGGAATCAGATTGAGCTTGCACCACCCAGCGCGGCCCTGGCCATAGCGGCGCAGCAGCGCGATCAATTCCTGCGCCATGGCCGGCGTGTCATTCACACCATTGAGCATGCAGTATTCAAAGGTGATGAAGTCGCGCGGCGCCACTGACAGATAGCGTTCGCAAGCGCGCATGAGTTCATCAAGCGGATACTTTTTATTTAAGGGAACCAATTCATCACGCAGTGCGTTCTGTGGGGCATGCAAAGAAACCGCCAGCGCCACCGGGCAGTCCTGGCCCAAGCGGTCCATCATGGGCACCATACCAGAGGTTGACACCGTGACGCGGCGGCGCGACAAGCCATAGGCGTGGTCATCGAGCATGGTGCGCAAAGCCGGTAGCAGCTCGGCATAATTTTGCAGTGGCTCACCCATACCCATCATGACTACATTGGAGATGATGCGTTCATCGCGCCCCAGGTGCTTGCGCAAAAAATGCTCCGCAAACCAAAGCTGGGCAATGATTTCGCCGGCCGTGAGGTTACGACTAAAGCCCTGGTGACCCGTAGAACAAAAGCGGCAGGCTACCGCGCAACCGGCCTGGGAGGAAACACACAAAGTGCCACGGTCGGCTTCGGGGATATAAACTGCTTCGATGGCGTCTCCAGCGCCGACATCGAACAACCACTTGATCGTGCCATCTGCAGAGACTTGCTGCGATACCACCGGCATCGCTTGCACCATGGCGCCGGTCTTGAGCTTTTCGCGCAAGGACTTGGCCAGATCGCTCATCGCTTCGAAGTCGCTAGCGCCTTTTTGGTGTATCCAGCGGAATAACTGCACCGCCCGGAATCGCTTTTCGCCCAGGCGCTCGCAAAAACGGGCCAAACCCTCGAGGTCGTAGTCGAGTAGATTGGCCCGCATAGTCGGGTTTAACGTGAGTAAATTTGCATGCCAGGGAAGAAAAAGGCAATTTCTACTGCCGCTGTTTCCGGCGCGTCCGAACCATGCACCGCATTGGCGTCAATGCTGGCTGCAAAGTCAGCACGAATGGTGCCGGGGTTGGCTTTCTTGGGATCGGTAGCGCCCATCAGGTCGCGGTTGGTAATGATGGCATGGGGGCCTTCCAGCACCTGGATCATCACCGGGCCGGAGATCATGAAATCGACCAAATCTTTGAAGAAGGGGCGCTCTTTATGCACTGCGTAAAAAGCTTGCGCCTCGCCGCGCGAGAGGTGGGCCATACGGGCCGCAATCACCTGCAGTCCAGCGCCTTCGAAGCGGGCGTAAATTTGTCCGATGACGTTTTTCGCCACAGCGTCGGGTTTGATGATAGAGAGCGTGCGTTCGATTGCCATAGTCTTGAGTAAACCTTCGTATTAATTAGTATCGCCACCCGGCGTGGCAAAGCGCCAGATTTTAGCACCCCACCCCTAGCGGGAGCGGCCTTTTCCCCTAGGCCCAAAGGGCATAGCACCGGACTTGCCGCCCTGCTGTTTTCGCTGGCGCGTCAAACTATCGGCGCCGATATAGCCGACCGAGGTTTTCAAGGGATCGGGCTGGCCCGCCGACGCTTTGGCAGGCGCTGCCCGCGTTTCACCCATCGGGCCGCCAAATTTATTCTTCCCAGGCATGGGTCCGCGACCTGCCCGCGGCCCGCTTGCTGGACCCGACCCGCGTGCTTTGCCGTAGGCCGATTTGCCTGAGCCCACGCGCTCGGGCCGGCCAGGCGCGGCTTGCCCAGGAGCGCCTGCGGGGCCGCCGGCCGCCTGGGTCAAGGCGCGGATGTCGGATTCTTCCAACTCCATCCAAGCGCCGCGCTTAAGGCCACGTGGCAAGAGCATAGCGCCGTAGCGGATGCGAATGAGGCGGCTGACCGCATGGCCCACGGCCTCGATCATCCGGCGCACCTCGCGGTTACGCCCCTCGGAGATCGTCACGCGGTACCAGCAATTACTGCCCTCGCCGCCGCCATCCTGGATGCTGCCAAATTGCGCCACGCCATCGTCCAGGCGCACACCGTCCAGCAACAGATGCTTCTCGTCGCGGCTAAGGGAACCCAAAACCCGCACCGCGTATTCGCGCTCCAGGCCGAAACGCGGATGCATCAGCTGGTTAGCCAGATCGCCAGAACTGGTAAACAGCAACAAGCCTTCGGTATTGAGGTCCAAGCGCCCTACGGATTGCCATTTGCCTTGTTGCAGCTTGGGCAGTCGTCGAAACACGGTGGGCCGGTTTTGCGGGTCATCGTGCGTTACCACTTCACCCACCGGCTTGTGGTAAGCGATCACCCGCGCGGGCGGAGGGTCAATGCGAAAACGCACCGGCTTGCCATTGACCTTAATATGGTCGCCAAATTGAATCCGCTGACCGATATGCGCTGGTTCGTTGTTGACCGAAATGCGCCCTTCCAAAATCAGACGCTCCATCTCCAAGCGCGAACCCATGCCCGATTGCGCCAAAATTTTATGCAACTTGGGCGTCTCGGCTTGGGCTTGCAAAATCCGCCGAGGCTCTGCTGCGCTGGCGTCGGTATCCTCCAAATCAAAGGCGCCTGACACCACCGCATCAAACAGGCTGTCGGACTGCGGCGGCGCACCGTCCGATGCAATGGCCGCGTTGGCAAGCGGCTTAGCTAACGCGACTGCATCGACGGGCAATGCGTCTTGGGCCGTGGGTTTTGTCACGTGGTGGGCTTTCCTGAGGAATGATCAGACAGGGCTTGCAGGGTCGGCCGAGTCCGGCTGTGGCGTATCTTGAACCGCGCTCAATGCCAGCTCCGCAGTGGCCGGGTCGGCATCGCCGCTTGCAGTATCCGGCGCGGCTAGCAGCAGCTCCGCATTCGGACTTGCGCCTGACACTGCATCGGCCAGCATCTGGACATTGGCCTGGCCCATCGCTTCCAAGGGCGGTAAATCCCCCAAGCTGGACAGCCCTAGATCATCCAAAAATTGCCTGGTCGTAGCAAACAAAGCCGGACGTCCTGGCGCCTCGCGGTGGCCAATGACCTCGACCCAGCCCCGGTCTTCGAGTTGTTTAAGCAACAATGAATTGATGGTGACGCCGCGTATATCCTCCATATCGCCGCGGGTCACCGGTTGGCGGTAGGCGATGATGGCCAGCGTTTCCAGCGTGGCGCGGGTATAGCGGGGCGGCTTTTCCGGATGCAGGCGTTCCAGGTATTCACGCATTTGGGGACGGCTTTGGAAACGCCAGCCGCTGGCCACTTGGACCAACTCAATGCCTTTGGCCTCCCACTGCGTTTGCAGCTGTTCCAAAAGCGCCAGGATGTCCTCTTCACCCAAGGCATCCTGAAACAAGGTGACCATATCGCGCATGCTCAAGGCTTGTTGCCCGCACAAGAGTGCGGCTTCTAGGATTCGCAAAGCGTGTGCCAAATTCATGATGCAAGTAGTGGGAGCGGATGGAGCTTGCGCTCAAAGCGTAAAAAGAAGCGTGTTCTGGAACCCCAAAGCGGCTGCTCCAAAAGGCATCGCGGGTTCAGGCGCCGGGGCGCCTAGCTCGTAGCCGCATTGTAACGAAGGCCCCAATGGGACATCAGCGCGGCCAAATCCGGGGGCAAGGGGCTTTCAAAGGCCAGCGGCACACCGGTAATGGGGTGCTCGAAAGCCAGCCTGAAAGCATGGAGCGCTTGCCGTGCCAGCCCCGGCACGGCGGGCCCACCGTAGACGCTATCTCCCAGCAAAGGGTGGCCCAGGGAAGCCATATGCACCCGGATTTGATGGGTGCGCCCGGTATGCAGCACGCATTGGACCAGGCAGCCTTGCGGTGCCTGCCCCAGCAAGTAGATATCGGTTTGCGCGGTTTTTCCTGGCGTGGTGGCCAGATCGACGACCGCCATGCGCAAGCGGTTGCGCGGATCGCGGCCTATAGCTGCTTTGACGCTTTGCTGGGCTGTACCGCGCCAAGTGCCTTTGGCCAAGGCCAGATACTGGCGGTGCATGCTGCGCGCCGCGATCGCCTGGACCAAGGCATCCATGGCCTGGCGGGTCCGCGCCACCACCATCAGGCCGCTGGTATCTTTATCCAGCCGATGCACAATGCCGGCTCGCGGCACAGCAGCCAAGCCGGGGTCCATAGCCAGCAAGCCGTTGAGTAAAGTGCCGCTCCAATTGCCAGGCGCCGGATGCACCACCAGTCCCGCCGCCTTGTCCAGCACGTAAACCTGCGCATCCTGGTAGACCACCTGCAAGTCCATGGCCTGTGGCGCAAAGGCCTGGCTTTGCGCTGTGGGGCGCAATTCCAAATGCAATGCATCGCCTGCTTTGAGCTTGGTCGCCTGCTTGCGCAACTGCACGCCGTTGACACAAACGCCACCTGCGTCTATCAGCTGCTGCAAGTAATTGCGAGAAAACTCCGGGGCCACCTGCACCAGCACTTTGTCCAGTCGCTGGCCGTGCAGGTGAAGATCGACGCGGAGTTGGCGCAGCTCCACACCAGCACCTAACAAGTCTTCACCCTCATCTTGGTCAGCCGCCTCTACAAGGGTGCTAGATATAATGGGATCAGTGTGTTCCAAGAAAGTTTTTACCATGTTGAGCGTCAAATTATCGGTGGTTTACTCGGTGCTTTTGGCTCTGGCAGTGGGCTTTTTGGGCGCTTGCTCGACCACCCCTGAAGACAAAACAGCGGGCTTAAGCCCGGACAAGCTGTACAGCGAGGCCCGGGAACTTATGGACTCAGGCCAATGGGACAAAGCAGTTCCCTTTCTGGAAAAACTTGAATCCAGGGCCGCAGGAACGCCCTTAGCCCAGCAAGCCCAGTTAGACAAAGCCTACGCGCAATTCAAGGCCGGCGACAAGGCCCAAGCCATTGCGACACTGGACCGTTTTGTGCGGCTGCACCCGGCCAGCTCCGCGCTGGACTATGCGCTCTACCTCAAAGGTTTGTCCAATTTCAATGAAAACCTGGGTATTTTTGGCGCCTACACCGGGCAGGACTTGGCTGAACGCGATCAAAAAGCAGCCAAAGAGTCTTTTGAATCCTTCAAGGAATTAAGCACGCGCTTCCCGCAATCGCGCTATGCCCCGGATGGACTTTTGCGCATGCGCTACATCGTGCAGATGCTCGCCAAAAACGAAGTCTATGTAGCTAAGTATTACTTTAAACGCGCCGCCTATGTTGCTGCCTTGAACCGGGCACAAACTGCGGTTGCCGATTACCGCGATGTACCTGCAGTAGAAGAAGCGCTATACCTCATTTACAAATCTTACGAGGCGCTGGGCATGGCGCAGCTAAGCCAGGACGCAAAACGTGTTTTGGAAGCGACCTACCCCGGCAGCGAATTTCTCAGTCCAAACGGAAAAGCAGATGCGCAGAGTTGGCTGGACCTCAATAAACTCAATCCCACAAAGCTCGATTGGAGTTTCCCTAATTTCAATTGGTTTAAGTCGAATTAGTCGGGCTTGACACGGCCACAAGTCCATCGCCAGCATCGGCTTGTCGCTCCTTGCGCAAGCCTTCTAACGCGTCCAGCCACTGCCCCTCATTGTCCAATCGACGCATAGCGGGTATGCCCGCCAATAACTTCTTGCCATAGCCCTTTTTCACTAAACGCGGGTCACACACGACCAAGACTCCCCGATCGCTTTCGCTGCGTATCAAACGGCCGGCACCTTGCTTCAGGGCCAGTGCTGCTTGAGGAAGGTGTAGCGCTTTGAATGGGCTTGCGCCGGCCTGCTCTATTGCCAAAGCGCGGGCCTGCACCAAGGGGTCATCGGGCGGGGCAAAAGGCAACTTATCAATCACCAGCATTTGCAGCGCATCGCCTGCAATATCCACGCCCTCCCAAAAAGAGGCGGTGGCAACCAGCACGCCACCAGAGCCATCGACTGGGGCTGTCCCAGTGGTGCTGGCAACATGCGAGAGCAAAAAGTTTTCAATCAATAAGCGCTTGGCATACTGGCCCTGTACCAGCACCTGGATGCCGGTGCCGGCCAGGTCATTAGCCAGGGCTTGCGCAATCGCGCGCATAGCGCGCAGCGTGGTAGTGAGCACCATGGTGCGGCCCCCCAAAATGCGGGCCCCTTTGGCAACCAGTGCGGCAACCCCGGCGCTGTGATCCTGGGCAGAAGCCGCGGGAACACCCTCTGGCACATACAGCGCAGCTTGCTCGGCGTAATCAAAGGGGCTGGGCACTTGCAAAACCGTGTGCCCCGCTAAACCGCAGCTGTTCACAAACCAACTGAGTTGGGCATCGGTGCCCAGCGTGGCGGAGGTAAAAATCCAGGACCTGCCGCGCCCTAGAACCTGCTCGGCGCTACTTGGCAGCAGCGCCTGCATATGCGCTGCAATGGTCAACGGCGCTTGGTGCAAGCCCAGCTCAGCACCATATTCCAGCCAGCGCAGTTGATCAGCCGGCCGCGTTTGTGCAAAAAGGATTAGGCTGTCATGCATAGCCTGACAGCGCTGCGCCAGCGTGGCCACATCGGGCCAGGCAAGGCCCAGTGAACTGCATGTCTGTAAAGCCCTGTCCAGGCTACTCAAAATTTTGTTGATTGCCTTATCCCAATGTGCTGGCGGCAGCATGTCGGGGCTGGCATCCGCCCATGAACGGCGAGGCTCTTGGCCGACCGCCGCTGGCAAAGCATACAAAGCCTTTGTCGCTTGCGCCAGGTCCGCCGCCAGTCCCAGCCAATCGGCCATGCCGCGCGCAGGCCCGCTGTTTTGCGAGGCCAGAAGCTGGGCCAAAGAACGCGCCTGTGCAGTGCTCCAACGCTGCCCCAAAAATTGCACTCCGATATCGCTAAGTTGATGCGCCTCGTCCAGTATCACCGTGCGTACACTGGGCAGCAGTTCGGCCACGCCCGATGCGCGCACCCCCGCATCGGCAAAAAACAAATGGTGATTCACTACCACCAGCTCCGCTTGCATGGCACGCTGGCGTGCCTGCAAGGTATGGCAATTGGCAATTTGCGGGCAACCCGCTCCCAGGCAGTTTTCGCGGGTGGAAGTCACCAAACCGGCCAGCACCGAATGGTCTTGCAGCGCGCCTAGTTCGGCGATGTCACCCTCTGTGGTGCTGTGGGCCCAGGCCCGCGCGGATTCCAGCAATTGCAAATCTTGCGACGAAAAATCATAGGCCGCCTGGTGTGCTGTGGACAGGCGCTGCGCACACAAGTAACTACTGCGTCCTTTGAGCAGCGCCATGCGAACGGGAAAGCCTAAGGCACGAATTACCCTGGGCAGATCGCGCAAAAAAAGCTGCTCCTGCAAGGTCTTGGTGGCGGTGGAGATAATGACTCGCTCTCCGCTGAGCAGTGCGGGCACCAGGTAGGCCAAGGTCTTGCCCACGCCGGTACCGGCTTCCACCGCCAGTACACCCCCGTCTTGCATCACCTTTGCCACCGCATGGGCCATGGTTTGCTGGCCCGGGCGGAGACGAAATCCTTCGAGTTTGCGGGCCAAGACACCGTCAGCGCAAAACGCCGACTCGACGGCCTGAACCAAGGATGTCACGCGCGCCCAACCCGTCGGGCAAAGCCAAGCATCGAGGCCTTCACGTCAGGCCTGTATCCACTTTGCGGCGCTCAAGGTCCAGAAACTGCGGGGTTTGCATTTCATTGAGGCGAGACACCGTGCGTGGGAACTCATGCGCCAGCGGACCCTCGGTGTACAGTTCCTCGGGCCGCACCTGGGCTGAGACAATCAACTTGATGTGCCGGTCATAGAGCACATCGACCAACCAGGTAAAACGCCTTGCCTCGGCGTTGCGGTTGACTGGCATATGGGGCACATCGCTCAGCAGCACCGTGTGGAACTGGCTGGCAATTTCCAAATAGTCATTTTGCGAGCGGGGCCCGCCGCAGAGCTCTTTGAAATCGAACCAGACCACACCACCGGCGCGCTTGCGGGCATAGATGCTGCGCTGCTCGATACGTAACACACGGTCGCCGTCCTGGGCTTCGGCCAAGCTGGCAAAAGCCTGGGCCATGGCCGCGTCCGCAACAGGCCCGTTAGGAAGATGGTACATATCCAAAGCGCCCATGGCCAAACGGCGATAGTCCGTGCCGTTGTCCACATTAATTACCTGCATGTGCTGGTTCAAAAATGCAATCGCGCCCAGGACTCGGTCCCGATGCATACCCCCGGGGTATAAATCATCGGGCTTGAAATTCGAGGTAGTGACAAAGCCCACTTCATGGGTATGCAAAGCTTCGAGCAAGCGATGCAATATGAGTGCGTCGGTGATGTCGGCCACATGAAATTCGTCAAAACAAATCAGCTTATAACGATGCGCCATGCGTTCGCCCAGCACGTCAAGTGGGTTGGCGGTACCCTGCAAGTCATGGAGTTCGCGGTGCACTTCGCGCATGAACTCATGAAAATGTAAGCGCGCTTTGCGCTTGAGTGGTACCGCCTCGAAAAAGCAATCCATCAAAAAACTTTTGCCGCGCCCAACACCACCATACAAATAGACGCCACTAGGGATTGGGGGATGGTGAATCAGTTTTTTGAAAGAGTTGCCACGCTTTTCCTTGTAAATAGCCCATTGCTGGGCACATACCTCCAAGGCTTGCACCGCACGCAATTGCGCCGGATCGCTGATGAATCCGCGGTTTAACAACTCTTTTTGGTAGAAAGCAAGCACAGACATGGCGGCGCCTATTGTGCCTTGCAGGCCAGCGCTGCTAGCGCACTATTCGCAAATGACACGCCAAAGCCAGGGGCCGGCAAATATGGAGCGAGCGGATCAGGCAGCCAATGCTTGGACGGGCGCCTGCGCTGCTTGGGATTGCACCCTGTGAGGAGGAAAAACGATCTGAAAACGCGAACCCTCCCCCGGAATGCTGGAAATTAACAATTCGGCACCATGGCGCTGCACCACGTGTTTGACGATAGCCAAACCCAGCCCGGTACCACCCGTATCCCGCGAGCGGCTGCGATCGACCCGGTAAAAGCGTTCGGTCAGGCGCCCAATATGCTCTTGTGCAATGCCCATACCCTGGTCATAGACTGCAAATTGGGCACCCCCATCTTGCGTGATACTGGCAATTACGCGGATGGACTTTCCAGCGGGGGTGTAGCGCACCGCATTACCAATAAGGTTAAAAAATGCGCTGTGTAGCTCCGAAGCGGAACCGGCCAGAGACAAACCCGCCTGAATTTCAAAGCTCAAACTATGGGTTTGTCCCCACAAGACGCGGGCTAACTCGCCCGCTTCCTGGCGGCATTGATCGACCAGCAAACTGACATCTACCCACTCCTGGGTTGAAGGCAGCGGACTACCCTCTAACCGCGAAAGCATCAGCAGATCGCTCACCAAAGACTGCATACGCGCGGCCTGCTGCGCCATTAAATCCAGATAACGTGCGCGTTCAGTCGCATTCAGAGACAGGGTTTGCAGTGTTTCCACAAAGCCACCGAGCACGGTCAGCGGGGTGCGGATTTCGTGCGACACATTGGCCACAAAATCGCGGCGCATGGCCTCGGCCTGCTCCACTGCAGTGACATCACGCGACAGCAGCAGACTGCGCCCTTCCCCATAGGGATGCACATGCACCGACAGGCGCACCGGCAAGGAAGCGGTGCTAGCGCGGCCCGGCATCAGCACATCTTTTTCAAAGTCTTTGGCAGAAAAATAGGCGGCAAAACTCGGGTCACGCACCAAATTCGCAAAATGCTGCTCCAAATCGCGCCGCGCGTCCAAACCAAAATGCAGTCCCGCTGAATCGTTAAACCATTCAATTCGGAAATCCTTATCCAACAGCACCACGCCGTTGGGCGAAGCCTGCATAGCAGCTAGAAATTCCTGCAAGCGCTCATCACGCTGCTGCACGGCACGTTCGTTATTGCGCAGTAAACGGCGGATGCGATGCGAAAACTCGCCCCACAAGCCCGATTGCACAGCCACTTCGCGCGTTTCATCGCCGCGCAACCAACGCATAACGCGCAAACCCCGCGATAAATCCCACAGGAGCCAAAAATAGGTGGCGACTAAGGCGCCCACCAAGGTGGCGACCACCATAGCGCCTTGGGCTGGCGCAAAAACGCGCATGAAAATCGCAGCCAGCAATGCGCCCACGCCCTGGAACAAGGCAAAACTAAGCAGGCGAAATAGCATGTAAGCGGGTGGGACTTAGCTTGCCTGGCCCGCCAAATCGCTAGGCTGCGCTTGAAGCTGGGGTTTGGCTGTCAGGCGGTAGCCAGCGCCGCGCACGGTCTCCACCATAGCGGCGGCCTCACCCAAGGCTTCTCGCAGGCGCTTGACATGCACATCCACCGTTCGCTCCTCAATGTAGACATGGTCACCCCAGACCTTATCGAGCAACTGCCCTCGGCTGTGCACACGCTCGGCATGCCCCATGAGGTATTGCAAAAGCTTAAATTCTGTAGGGCCTAGTTTGATCGCCTGGTCATTGAAGGATACCCGGTGGGTGGCCGAATCAAGGCGCAAGCCCGATATCAAAATAGCTTCATCTTTCATTTGCGGGGCCCGGCGGCGCAACACCGCACGCACCCGTGCAAGCAATTCTTTGGTGGAGAAAGGCTTGGCGATGTAATCGTCCGCACCCGCATCCAGGCCTGCAACACGGTCTGCCTCGTCGCCACGGGCAGTCAGCATAATCAGCGGCACCGCCCGGGTCCGCTCATTGCCGCGCCAGCGCTTGGCTATCGACAGGCCGCTTTCCCCGGGCAACATCCAGTCCAGCAAAATCAGATCGGGCAGTGCCGCGTCGATTTCGCGCTGCGCACTGATACTGTCCATGGCCCAAATCGGGCGAAAACCGTTATGCCGCAGGTTCACCGCGATCAGTTCCGCAATCGATGGCTCATCCTCGACCAGCAGCACCGTAGGCGTGTTTCTCATTGAATCGCCTGCTCCACATGGGCCAAGCTGCTGTGGCGCACGTCTTCGCCTTTGACCACATAAATGATGAACTCGGCGATGTTTTTGGCATGGTCACCAATGCGCTCGATCGCTTTGGCCAAAAACAAAAGGTCCAAACTGGCTGAAATAGTGCGCGGGTCTTCCATCATATAGGTGATGAGTATGCGCACAAAGCCATCAAACTCCCGGTCAATCTCATCGTCTTCTTTCAAGATACTTAACGCGGCATTGACATCCAAGCGCGCAAATGCATCGAGCGCCTTGTTAAGCAAACCAGAGGCTAACTCTCCTGCGTAACGTAGTTCGAGTGTGGGCAAGGAGCGCGGTGCGCCAGCCTCGATGATCGAACGAACCATGCGCGCGATTTTGGCGGCCTCATCACCCACCCGCTCCAAGTTGGCGGTGGTCTTGGAGATGGCAATCAGCAATCGCAAGTCGCGCGCTGTAGGTTGGCGCCGCGCAATGATCGAAGACAAATCCCGATCAATCTCGATTTCCATCGCGTTCACGCGGGCCTCCGCCACTGCGACTTCCTCGGCCGATTCCAAACTGAAGTGGGCAAGTGCCTTGATGGCGCCAAGAATCTGGGATTCAACCAGTCCGCCCATTTCCATGACCTGGGATGACACCGAAGTCAATTCAGCATCAAATTGGGTGGAGAGATGTTTATCTGGCATGGGATTTCCTCATGG
>CAMBFO010000013.1 GCA_945865675.1 Comamonas sp. lk | reverse complement strand
ATCACCACCTTGGCGGGTATCAATACGTCGGCATTGGCTAGCGCGCTGCCCACCACCAACACGACCACCAGTGGCACACAAGGCCCTGTGATTCAGTTCCGTGCAGTGGCGCAAGCCAACATGCTTCTCACCGACAATTTCACCAAGGTGTACGGTACGGCCGATCCGAGTACCGCCTACAACTCGGTGAATGTGGCCGGTTCGCTGGAATATCAGCTCAATAGAAACCTCATCAAGTCCACCACAGCCAACCCCGGCTTCAGTGTGGAAGGCGGCGTGGAGTACTTTGCGGTCTTGGTCAATGGCATGCAGTTCAAGCTTCGCATGAGCGATTTCTTGAACACCGTCACCGCAACGCGCGCACAGTACGGCACCTTAGCGGGTGAGCAAGTGACTTCGCCCAGCACGCCCTATGCTTACACATTGACTAGCGCACATGGTGTGCTGCTGGCAGCTGGCGTGGACTTGAGCTTGTCGGGCAATAGCAGCAAGGCGCCTTACTTGGGCCTTGAAATAACGCCCGCGCCCTTGACCCTCACGCCCACTGCATTGACCAAGGTTTATGGTCAGTCCATCACGCCCACCGGCACGGCTTCGCAAGCCACAGGTGTCATCAACGGTGTCACCGTCGACGGTGTGACGATCAATGATGTGATCACCAATTTTGCGTTGAGTTCATCGGGCTTCGCGTCGTCTGCCAATGTGGGCAGCTATGAGGTCACCCCTGGCAACATTACTTTTGCAGTGGGTGCGTCTAGCAATTACAGCATCACCAGCAACACCGCGACAGTAACGGTGACACCTGCACCTTTGACCGTGACGGCCAATACCGCCACCAAATACGAAGGCATGCCCGATCCAACGGGTTTCCGCAGTGTGTCTTACAGCGGATTTGTCAACGGAGATGCAGCGGCATCTCTGGGTGTCTCTTCAGGTATCACCGTCACGCGCAGCAACAGTTCAGTCAACAGCGTGGGTGTTTACAGCAACGTACTGACAGCAGCGGGCCCCGCCGCGCTTGGCAACTATGCGCTGACCTATGCGCCAGGCACCTTCACCATTACCGCCTTGGCCACCAATACCCTGGCGGTTCTGGCCAATGGCAGTACTGTGTACGGTGCAACAGGCACGGCACCTTTGTTGGCCTCAGTCGTCTACAAAGACAGCAGCAATGTGTTGCATACGTTGACACTCACCAGCGCCACGGGAACAGCTTCATTGGGCAGCTACGTTTACACGGATGGGGCCAATGGCACTGTCAGTTTTTCCGTGGCACCTTCGGTGGCTAACGCATCACTCTCTACGGCGGGCAAGGCCAAAGTGGGCGACTATGTTGTGGTGCAGTCTGGCTTGATGAGCTCCACCATTGCGCAGCTAAGCACCAGTATGGTGGTTGCAGGGGGTTCAACCGTAACGCCGGCCAGCGCCACGGTGTCTTCAACGCCTACAACGCTGACCTACAACGCCAGCATGCAGTCACAAACTGCATATACCGCCAGCGGATTCCTGAGTGGTGACGCAATCGGTATTACTGCTGCGCAAGCCACCGGTCGCAACGCCGGTACTTACAACTCAAATATTGCCTTAAGCAGTGGCAATGCCAACAATGACCTGGTCAATTACTCGGTGGCCATCAACAATGCAGCATTGACCATCAATCCCGCTACATTGACATTGGCCAATGTGGGTGCTGTGAGCAAGGTCTACAACGGCAACACTGCGGCTTTGTTGAACATGGGCAGCGCCGCACTTACGGGTGTTTTGAGTACCGACACTGTCAGCTTTGTAGCCAGTGCTTTGTCAGCGCAATACGCCAGCAAAAACGTGGGGACTTCGGCATTGACTGTGAGCGGTGACACCGCCGCGTTAACGGGCACCGATGCCGGTAACTACGTTTTGACAGGTTTGACCAATTACACAGGCGCTATTACGCCTGCACCACTGACTCTCATTGGGGTGGGCACCACCTCCAAGGTCTACGACACCAACACCTCAGCCAGCTTGAATGCAGGCAGCGCCGTCTTGGGCGGCGTTTTGCCTGGCGATGTAGTGAATTTCAATGCTGCGGCGATGTCGGCCACTTATGACACCAAAAACGTGGGCGTTGGCAAAGCCTTGACGGTTGTGGCTGGGGCAGGCGTGTTGACTGGCTCAGAGGCCAGCAATTACAGTATTTCAAACTTGACGAGTTTTACGGGCTCCATCACGCCTGCACCATTGGCTTTGGCGGGCTCGGGTTCGACCACCAAGGTGTATGACGGCACCACCAATGCCTCCGTGAACACCAGTGCGATGACGCTTACAGGCGTTTTGGGCAGCGATGCCCTCACCCTGAATGCCTCGGGCATGTTGGCCAGTTATGACACCAAAAATGTAGGCAGTTCCAAAGCGGTCGTCATCACAGCGGCGCCATCCGCATTGTCTGGCGCGGATGCTGGCAACTACGAAATGACCGGCACCTTGTCCATCGCTGGTGCCATCACGCCTGCGCCCCTGACGTTGACCGGCTTGGCCGGTGTCAGTCGAAGCTACAACGCAACCAATGTAGCCGGACTGACTACAACTAACGTCACATTGACAGGTCTGGTGGTAGGGGATGCCGTTTCGATTGCCACAACCGGTGTTACAGGTACTTTTGCAGACAAGAATGTGGGGACTGCGAAGACCATCACTGTGGCGGGCGCCAGCGCCTTGAGCGGTGCGGACGCCTCTAACTACGCATTGCAACAAATTACAGGCGTCAGTGCCGACATCACGCCGGCACCACTGAGCCTTTCCGGCCTTGGTCAAGCGAGCAAAGTTTACGACACGACCACAAGCGCAAGCTTGAATTTGGGTAGCGCGACCTTGGCAGGTGTCTTCACAGGAGACACCGTTAGTTTGAGTTCTGCAGGTTTGTCGGCCACCTATGCCGACAAAAACGTGGGCAGCAACAAGCCACTTACGGTGTCCGCTACGAGCAGCGCTTTGGGCGGCACCGATGCCGCCAACTACACACTGCAAGGCGTGACCGGTGTCACGGGCAATATCACGCCCGCCGCATTGACGCTCTCCGGTGTGGGTTCGACTACTAAGGTTTATGACGGCACCACCACGGCCAGCTTGAATGCCGGTAGCGCCACACTGTCTGGTGTATTGACCGGTGACACGGTGACATTTGCAGCCAGCGGCCTGAGCAGTATCTATGCCGATAAAAATGTAGGTTCAGGCAAAGCCTTGACCGTGACTGCCGGCAATGCCGCGTTGGGCGGTACCGATGGCGGCAACTATGTTCTGACGGGTTTGGGCAATTACACGGGTGCCATCACACCTGCGACCTTGACGCTGGCCAATTTGGGTGCCACCACCAAAGTCTATGACGGCAACACCAATGCGGCGCTTGACTTGAGCACTGCAAGCTTGACAGGTGCTGTTCAAGGCGATGCAGTTCAACTCAACAGCGTGGGTTTGACGGCCACTTATGACACTAAAGATGCAGGCCTAGGCAAAGCCTTGAGCGTGGCAAGCGGTGCCGGCGCTTTGAGTGGAAGCGATGCGGGTAACTATGTGTTGACTGGAACTTCTGGATTGACCGGAACCATCACGCCAGCACCCTTGCTCATCACGGCCAACAATAACGGTAAATTTATTGGTCAAGCCGACACCGTCGGCTATATTGACAACACCATCGGTTACGCCGGTGTGGCCTATGCCGGTTTTGTAGCCGGTGAATCTTTAGCTGCCTTGGGTGTTAACCCCGGCATTGCCGTGACGCGCAACAACAGTTTAGTCAATACCCCTGCCGTATACGTGGGGGCATTGCTTGCAGCGGGTCCTGCCAACTTGGGCAATTACGCCATTACCTATGCGCCTGGTACCTACACCATCACGGGTTACAACACTATGGCGCTGCAAGTGAGCAGCGGCGCGACGCAGGTCTATGGCACAGCAGGTACAGCGCCTTCTATTGCTTCTGTGCAATACATGGACAATAGCAACACCTTGCATACTTTGACTCAGCAAAGTGTGTCGGGCTCGGGCGCCGCTACAACTTACACTTACGTGGAAGGGGCGGGCACCGTGAACTTCACTCTGGTGCCAACGGGTACCACGGCGTCCACATCCAACACTGTAAAAGTGGGCACCTACGCCTTGGCCATGTCGGGCGCTGTGACCGTATCCAACATCCCCAATTTATTGACCACCGCCGATGTGAGTGGCAATTTGGTGGTGACCAAAGCTGCTGCATCGGTCAGTGCGACACAAACCAGCGTGGTTTACAACGCCGGCAATCAAACCCAAACAGCGGCCACTGTCTCTGGCTTTGTGGCGGGTGATGCCATCACCATGACTGGCATCCAAGCGACGGCCCGAAACGCGGGAACGTATGCATCCAATGTACTTGTGAGCAGTGGCAACCCGCAGAATGACTTGGATAACTACACCTTGACGGTGACCAATGCGAACTTGGTCATTACGCCTGCGCCATTGACCCTCAACACCGCAGGCCTTATCACCCGTGCCTACAACGGCACAACTTCAGCCGCTTTGAATGCCAGCAGTACCATTTCGGGTGTTTTGGGTAACGACACCGTCACGTTCACGCCTGCAGCCATGTCGGCTGCCTTTGCAGACAAGAATGCCGGCAATCAAAAGGCGCTGACGGTCAGTGCGGGGACTGGTGCATTGACTGGCGCAGATGCTAGCAATTACAGCTTTACCAATTTGACGAATTTGACGGGCAGTATCACGCCTGCGCAGTTGACAATCTCAGGAATTTCAGCGGCCACCAAGGTCTATGACCGTACGACAAGCGCTACGCTACTTGCTAGCAACGCAGCGGTAGTGGGCGTTATTCCAGGCGATACCGTGACCTTGACGGCTTCTGGTTTGAGCGCTGCCTTTGCGGATAAAAATGTGGGCACTGGCAAAGCCATGAACGTCACTTCCACGAATGCACTGAGCGGTGCGGATGCGCAGAACTACACCTTGACCGGCCTCAATACCTTAACAGGAACCATCACGCCAGCACCTGTATCTTTGTCGGGTGTCGGTACAACTTCAAAAGTTTATGACGGCACGATCAGCGCTACTTTGAGCCTTGGCAGCGCAAGCTTGAGTGGTGTCGTCGGTAGTGATACCGTGACTTTTGATGCCTCGGTGTTGAGCAGCAGTTTTGCTGACAAGAATGTTGGCACTGCCAAGAACTTGAATGTCACAGCAGGCGCAGGTGTTTTGAGTGGTGCAGATGCTAGCAACTACACCTTGACGGGTCTGAACACATTCACCGGCAACATCACGCCTGCGCCTTTGACCTTAAGCGGCATGGGCAGTTTCAACAAAGTGTATGACGCCAGCTTGAATGCACCAGTGAATGCGGGCAATGCCAGTTTGTTGGGTGTCATAGGTTCCGATGCGGTTGACCTGAATGCGTCAAGTTTGACGGCCGCCTATGCCAATAAAAACGTAGGGTCGGCAAAGTCCGTGATCGTGACAGCCAGTAGCGTTGCCTTAGGTGGTGCTGATGCCAGCAACTACACCCTCACAGGCTTGAACAGTTACACCGGTAGCATCACACCTGCACCCTTGAGCTTGACGGTTTCTGGTGCCAGCAGCAAAGTTTACGATGGCAACTTAACGGCCACCATGGGTACAGGTCTTGGGCTGGCCGGTGTCTTGAGCAGTGATGCGGTGAATGTGTCAGCCACACAATTGACAGCCGCCTACTTAGACAAGAACGTAGGCGACAACAAAGCGCTGCAAGTCGTCGCGACGGCCAGCGCATTAACGGGCATCGATGCGTCCAATTACAGCCTGGCCAATTTGAACAGCCTCACGGGCAACATCACGCCCAAAACCGTAAATTTGACAGGCTTGGGAGCCACTTCCAAAGTGTATGACGGCAACACACTGGCTGCATTGAATTTGGCTTCTGCCGCTTTGTCGGGCATTGTGTTGGGCGATTCCATTGCTGTGAACGCCAGTGCTTTGAGTGCGAATTACGCAGACAAAAATGTGGGCGCCAACAAAGGCGTGACGGTAAGCACAGGAGCAGGCAGCTTGACCGGCATCGACGCAGGTAATTACACCTTAAGCGCCATCACGGGTTTAGCTGGCAGCATTACACCTGCCTCCTTGGTGCTGAGCAATGTTGGTTCTGTGAACAAGGTGTATGACGGCACTACTTCGGCGGTGTTGAACACGGCTGATGCTACGTTGTCTGGTCTTGTGGCTGGCGATGCCGTGAGCTTGAATGCCAATGGCTTGGCCAGTTCTTTCTTGGACAAGAATGTTGGCGTTGGCAAATCATTGAACGTCACTTTGAGCAGTACCCCCTTGGCGGGCGCTGATGCCGGTAACTACGTGCTGTCGGGTTTGGGTATTTTTACCGGCAACATCACGCCTGCACCGTTGACTTTGATCAATGTGGGCACGACCACCAAGGTCTATGACGGCGGCACGGTGGCCGCGTTGAATGTGAGCAACGCCAGTGTGAGTGGCGTGATTGCCGGTGATGCCGTGGTGGTCAGTACCACCGGCTTAAGTGCCACCTACAACACCGCCAATGTGGGCGTTAACAAAGCACTCACTGTGCTTGCAGCCAACACCACTCTTTCAGGTGCTGATGCTGCCAACTACACATTGACAGGCTTGAATGCTTACACCGGCAGTATCACCCCAGCGTCTTTGCTGGTCACTGCCAACAGCAATGGCAAATTTGCAGGTCAAAGTGACACTGCAACTTACGCTGGTGTGACCTATGTGGGTTGGGTCAATGGCGAAACAGCTACAACCGCTTTGGGCAGCAACCCCTCCATCAGCGTGGCGCGTGCCGGGCAGGGCAGTGTTGAAGCCGCAGGTGTGTACGTCAATGCGTTGACAGTTTCTGGGCCGACCACTTTGGGCAACTACGCACTCAGTTTTGCGCCCGGAAATTACACCATCACGGCAAGCAACCAGTTGTCTGTCCAATTGGCCAGCGGCTCGGTCAACAGCGTGGTGTATGGCACGGCGGGCGTGGCGCCCACCATTGCCAGCATGTCCTATGCCGACACCAACGGCACCGTGCATACCTTTACGCAGCAAAGCGTTACGGGTAACGCGAGCTCAGCGCAGTACACCTTTGTGGAGTCTGGCACGGGCGCGACGGTGAGCTTTGCCTTGACGCCACTTACCAGTGTGCAATCGGGCGCTTTGAAGGTGCCCGTTGGAAACTACACGCTGACCAGCAGCAACTTGTCTGTGACAGGCATTAGTAACCTGAGTACGGCACTGTCTGTTAACGGTCTGTTCACAGTCACGCCAGCTAATGCATCGGTCGTGGCCACGCCCACCACTCTGACTTACAACGGCGCCACCCAGTCGCAGTTGGCCGCAGTCACCTCGGGCTTTTTAAGTGCTGATGCCATTACCATCACAGGCGCCCAAGCGCTTGGTAAAAACGTGGGAACCTATGCGTCTAGCCTGGCGGTGAGTGGTTCTGATGTGGGTAACTACACGGTGGCACTGACCAATGCCAACCTGATCATCAATCCTGCGCAGATTGCTCCCATAGGCTCTGCTTCAGTGGGCGTTCCTACGCTAACAGCGACAGCCAACAACAAGGTTTATAACGCCAATGTGCAGGCAACAGGCGCACTGACTTTGAGTGGTTTGTTTGCTGGTGACGTGCTCACGGTTAGCAGCACCTCGAGCACATTCGCTGATAAAAATGTGGGCAATACCAAGGCCGTGACATTTGCAGGCCTCACTTTGAATGGTGATCCCACAACTTTGGCCAATTACAAGTTGGACAATGTCGGCCCCGCCATGATTGCCACGGCCAACATCACCCCTGCCGCGCTGACGGTGGTAGGTGTAGGTGTGGCCAACAAGGTCTATGACGCCACAACCGCAACGGGTTTGAATTTCAATGCCGGCTCCTTGTCGGGTGTGATAGCGGGCGATACGGTGAACTACAACGCCAGTGTCTTGTCGGCCAGTTTCACCGACAAAAATGTCGGCCTGAACAAACAGATCAGCGTCGCCGGTGGGGCTGGTGCCTTAGGGGGTGTGGACGCAGGCAACTATGTGTTCACCAACTTGAACAGTTTCACCGGCACCATTTCAGCCGCACCCCTTACATTGAGTGGTGTGGGCATGACCACCAAGGTCTACGATTCCAATAGCGCGGTCACTTTGAACGCGGGCAGTGCCAGTTTGGTGGGCGTTTTGGGCCAGGATGCTGTCAGTTTTGCTTCAGCAGGACTGAGCGCCAGTTTTGCCGACAAAAATGTGGGCGCTTCCAAAGCGCTCACCGTCACGGTGGGTACGACGGCGTTGTCCGGGGCTGACGCAGCTAATTACGCTCTCACAGGTCTGAGTGATTACACCGGAAGCATTACACCCAAAGCGGTGGTGCTGTCTGTGCTTGGCAACACCAGCAAGGTGTATGACGGCACAAGCACTGCAACACTGAGTGCTACAGGCACATCGGTATCGGGCTTGATTGCCGGCGACGCAGTGACCTGGAATGCCAGTGGCTTGACCATTAGCTATGCCGATAAAAATGTGGGTACAGCCAAAGTCTTGAATGTGGCGGCTGGCAGCGCCTTGTCGGGCACTGATGCAAACAACTACACCCTCACAGGTTTAACCAGCATCACGGGCAGCATCACGCCTAAAGATGTGAGCTTGGTGATGCTTGGCACCACCAGCAAGGTATATGACGGCAGCACCGTTGCCACCCTGAACCTGTCTGGGGCCACATTGAATGGTGTCATTGTGGGTGATGTCTTAGCCTTGAACAGCGTCGGCCTGACGGCCAACTATGCCAATGCCAATGTGGGTACAGCAAAAGCCATGAGTGTGGGCCTTGCTAACAATGCATTAACGGGCACGGATGCGGGCAACTACACCTTGACGGGTTTGAATGCGCTGACGGGCAGCATTACACCTGCCCCCTTGCTGGTAACGGCTAACAACAATGGCAAGTTCATCACCCAGGCCGATCCCACAAACTATGCAGGTTTGGGTTATTTGGGCTTTGTGAACGGTGAATCGGTGTCTGCGTTGGGCGCATCACCCGCCATCACCCTCACGCGTCCTGGCATGGGAAGTATTGAAGCCGCCGGTGTCTATACGGGTGCATTGGTAGCGACAGGACCCGCCAACTTGGGCAACTATGCGCTCACCTATGCCCCAGGTACTTTCACCATCACGCCGCAAAACAAAGTGGCTTTGCAAATTGCTGGAGGCGCAACGCAGGTTTACGGCAGCACGGGTGTCGGCCCTGGTATTGCAACAGTGGCCTACTTGGACTCCAATAATGTGGTGCAAACCTTGACGCCTCGCAGTGCGGCGGGTTCAGGCGCCGCAACCGTGTATACCTACCAGGATACCAATGGCGGCACCGTTAGTTTTACCTTGGCACCCACTGGCATAGTGAACTCCAGCTCTGGCAATACCGTCGTAGGCAATTATTCTCTGGCCCTGTCAGGTGGGTTGACCATCACGAACATCAATAACTTGGTGGGCACCGCTGATGTCAGTGGCAATTTGATTGTCACCAAGGCCAATGCATCAGTGATAGCCGCAGCCACTACGGTGACCTATAACGGCGCGAGCCAAACGCAATTGGCCGCACGCGCAGGTTTCTTGGCCAACGACCTGATCACGGTCACGGGTGCTGCATCCAGCATCAATGCCGGAACTTATGCATCTAATCTCCTGGTGGGTGGTATTGACTTTGGCAACTACAGCGTGGCTGTGACGAACGCCGATCTCATCATCAAACCTTACCAATTGGCACTAGCCAGTGCCACTGTGTCACCTGGCACTCCTGTCATTACAGCCGCAGCTAACAGCAAGGTGTACGACGGTAGCAGCTTAGCCACCGGCGCCTTGGCAGTGACAGGTTTGTTTGGCAACGACGTGTTGAGCATCTCAAGCAACGCGCCTAGCTTTGCCGACAAAAATGTGGGCACGGCCAAAACAGTGAGCTTTGCGGGAGTGACTTTGGCTGGCAGCGCCAGCACCTTGGGCAATTACACCTTGGGCAACCTTGGCGGCACCTTGACCGCGACGGCCAACATCACGCCCAAGGCGGCTAGCATCAGGGCAACCCCAACCAGTGTGGTCTATAACGGAGCGCAGCAGTCGCAAAGCAATGCGGTCGTTACAGGCTTTGTTGCGGGTGACGCCATCACGGTGACAGGCACGCAGGTGCTTGGCCAAAATGCGGGTACTTATAGTTCGGGCATTGTTGTGACAGGTGTTGATGCGAGTAACTACAGCATCAGCACCCAAAACGCCAACTTGGTGATCACCCCCTATGTGATTCCTGCCAGCAATTCAGGCGTCACTGTGGCTCCTGGCACACCAGTGCTGACGGCAACGGCTAACAGCAAAGTCTACGATGCCACTACCGCAGCCACCGGTTCGCTTTTGGTGACTGGGCTGTTTGGCAGCGATGTCTTGACGGCCACTAGTACCTCGCAAACCTATGCCAGTAAAAACGTAGGCGTGGCTAAAACCGTCAGCTTCGCTGGTGTGAGCTTGTCGGGCAATGCCAGCACCTTGGCCAACTATGTGTTGGCCAATACCAGTACTACCCTGACCGCCACGGCCAACATCACCCCTGCATCCTTGCAGCTCAGCGGGGTTGGTACACCCACTAAGGTGTACGACGGCAACACGGCGTTCACCCTGAACTTAGCCTCCAATGCATTGGTAGGCGTTTTGGGCAATGACGTCGTCAATTTGCCCAGTACCGGCTTGTCCGCAGTGTTTTCTGACAAGAATGTGGGCACTACCAAGTCTTTGACTTTGACGGCGCCAAGCTTGGCCTTGAGCGGCGCAGATTTTGCGAACTATGTGTTGACGAACATCAGTAACTTCACCGGCAGCATCACGCCCAAAGCCGCCAGCGTCACGGCTACACCCGCAACGCGCACCTACAACGGTGCTGTGCAATACCAAGCCTCTACCCTTGCAGGATTCATTGCGGCAGATGTATTGACTGTTGGCGGAATTGCCTCTGGCCGAAATGCCGGAACCTACATGTCTAGCTTGGCTGTGAACGGCATGGACGCGAGCAACTACAGCATCACTTACAACAACAGCAATTTAGTTATTAACCCCTACCAAATTTCACCGCTTGCCCCTGGTGTTACTCCGCCAGCGGGTACACCTGTGCTGACGGCCACCGCCAGCGACAAGGTGTATGACGGCACTTCAGCCGTCAATGGCTTGTTGTCGGTGACTAACTTGTTTGCCGGTGATGTTTTGAGTGCCACTAGCCAAGCGCCTGCGTTTGCAGATGCCAATGTGGGCAGCGCCAAAACGGTCAGCTTCAATGGTGTGAGCTTGCTAGGCAATGCCACTACCTTGGGCAATTATGTGTTGTCTAGTTCGGCTAACCGGGTAACGACGACCGCCAGCATTACGCCGGCCAGCTTGCAAGTCATTGCCAATAGCAATGGCAAGTTTGTGGGCCAAGCAGACAGCACGGGTGTCATTGATACCGCGGTAGGTTACGCGGGCGTGAACTATCAAGGATTTGTTAACGGTGAAACTGCAGGGGTCCTTGGCAACTCTCCTGGCATCAGTGTGGCACGCTTAGGTGTTGGCACCAATGAGACCGCTGGTACCACCTACGCAGGTAGTTTGGTGCCGACTGGTGCGAGCGTGTTGGGTAACTACGCCGTCACGTATGTGCCTGGCAACTACACCATCACACCCACCAACAAAGTGGCGATTCAAATCGCCAATGGGGGCCAGCAAGTCTATGGAACCAGCACCAACAATGCGGCAGTGGCCGGCGTCGCATATGAAGACACCAGCAATGTGATTCGCAACCTCAGCTTGCAAAGTGTGAGCGGTGGTTTGTACACCTATGCAGATGGCGCAGGCAATACGGTGAGCTTTAAGTTAACGCCCACTGGGACGGTGCAATCTGCATCAGGCCTTACAGCGGTGGGCAACTACGCATTACAAGTGAGTGACTTGACAGTCAATACCAGTGCTGGCCTTGCAAATACCGTGAATGTGAACGGTGAAATGTTGGTCACTAAAGCGCAAGCTTCAGTGATGGCCACTGCGAGCACCAGAACATACAACGGCACTTCACAAGCGCAGGCAGCTGCAGTCAATTCTGGTTTTGTGGTTGGCGATGACATCGTCGTTAGCAATGCGCAAACGACTGGTACCAACGCTGGCACTTACACATCCAACATTTCGGTCTCGGGCGCCGATGCTGGCAACTATGCATTGACACTTGGCAATGCCAATTTAGTGATCAATCCTTATCAAATTGTGCCGCTGGCGCCTGGCGCAGACCCAAGCACCACGCCAACACCAGGCGTGGTGAGCTTGACAGCAACGGCCAACAACAAGGTCTACAACGCCACAACAGCGGCAGTAGGTAGCTTGCGCTTGAGCGGTTTGTTTGGTGGCGACACCTTGACCGTTATCAGTGATGCGCCTACTTTTGCCGATGTCAATGTGGGTACGGGTAAAACCGTGACTTTCAGCGGGATCACCCTATCGGGCAGCGCCATGTCTAACTACACCTTAGGCAGCATTGGCAGTACCGTGACAACCACCGCTAACGTCACGCCGGCACCTGTGACTATTGCAAGTGCTGGCATCACCACCAAAGTGTACGACGGCACCACTGCGGCTGTGTTGAATACGGGTGCTGGCACCCTTAGTGGTGTGCTGGGCTCCGATGTGGTTAAGTTCAACAGCGCGGGCTTGACAGCGGCCTATAACAACAAAAATGTCGGTTCAGGAAAAGCACTGAGCGTGGTGGCCGCCTCCAATGTGTTGACGGGTGCTGATTCAAGTAACTACAGCTTGGTGGGCTTGAATAACTTCACAGGGGCGATAACACCCAAATCTTTGTCTGTGTTGGCTTCAGCCACCAGCAAAATCTACAACGGCGCAAGCCAAACGCAAGCTGCTGCATCTATCACGGGTGTCCTTGCCGGGGATCTGATCACGGTCAGCAATGCGCAAGCCAGCGGGGTGAACGTGGGCACCTATGCTTCGAGCATTGCTGTGTCGGGTGCCGATGCTGGCAACTATGCTTTCACCTTTGGCAATGCCAATTTGGTGATCAACCCGTACCAAATTGTGTTTGTTGCGCCAGGCACAAGTCCTGTCCCTAGCTCGCCAACTATGATGGCGGCGGTGGATTCTAAAATTTATGACGGCACCGTGTCGGCGTCAGGTCGTTTGGTCCTCAATGGTTTATTCGGCAGCGATGTCCTTTCAATCACAAGCAATGCGCCTACCTTCAATGACGCTCGCGTAGGTACCAACAAAACGGTGTCCTTCGGTGGTGTGACTTTGATAGGCAACGCTCAAACGCTGGCCAACTACTCACTGCCAGGGCAGGTGAGCTTTGCTGCCTCGATTGCTCCCATGCTCCCAGATGCTGCAAAGACGATGGCGATTGCGGGTATGGAGCGTTTCGCGGGCTATGTGACGTTTAAAGCGCCCGTGCTTGCTTTCGTGCCCTTGTTTTTGAGTGCGCCCAATGTGGAATTTAACTTGGACGATCAAAAAACCTCTGAGCAGCAGGAAAAACCGGCTCCTTTGGTGCTGAGCCCCATTGTGGAGCGTTCAGTTTGGTCGGTCGATGTTGCTGTTCCCGGGTGGTCTGGTGATATATCCGGTCAAGGGCTCAAAGTGAGTTATCGTTAAGCGCTTAAAAGTAGCTCGGTTTTGACTTTGTTTTTTTTACCAGGAAATGAAATGAATTCTTCTAAGAAGTTGGGTGTTGTATCTTTGCTTTGCGCTGTGGCGCTTACTCAGAGTTTTTCAGCGTTAGCCCAGTCAACCCCTGCCAAAGTACCAACGGGCAGTTTCGCCGTGGTCAATGCTGTGCCTTTGTCGAACGCCCTCTTGGAGCAGGTTCTTAAAAACAATGCAGCGCAAGGTGTTAAGGACAGTCCTGAGCTTCGCAATGTGGTGCGCCGTGAACTGGCTGGTCGTGCTGCTCTCAGCCAGGAGGCAATGAAGCTGGGATTGGACAAGCAGGAAGGTTCTTTGGCGCAAATGGAATTGCTCAAGCAAAACTTTTTAGCAGAAATGCTCATCACAGACTATCTGACCAAGAACCCGGTGTCAGATGCCGCTGTGCGTGCCGATTACGATCGTCAGATTGCGGTTTTGAAAGATGCCAAAGAGTACAAAATTCGTGGCATCGTTTTGCCAGACGAAGCTGCCGCCAAAGCCGCTTTGGCCAATGTGCGCAAGGGTGAGGCCTTCGAAAAAGTCGCCAAAGAAAAATCCATTGACCCATCCAAATCTCAGGGTGGCGACTTGGGCTGGTTGCTTTCAGAGCAGATCAATCCGCTGATAGCCAATGTGGTCGTGAATTTGTCTAAGGGCTCGGTATCAGCTGCACCCATTCAAGTCCAAAATGCTTGGCATATCATTAAAGTAGACGATATTCGCAATTTTGTGGCGCCAAAGATTGAGGATGCCGAGGGTCAAATCCGTCAAGCTTTGCAAATGAAATTGCGCAATGAATTTGTGAATCAAATCATTTCCACTGCTAAGGTTCAATTAGCGGATTGAATCATTTAGGGAGCGAAAATCCTAACACTGGATAAGCACCCGGATGGCCGTTGTTAGGCTGATCGCGTGCTTCAATTGCCGACTGAAGTAAACAAACCTAGCCCAAGCGATTGATTATTTCCCGCAAGCCATGCCCATGCGCTGCGAGAAAATGCTGTCCGGCGGCACGGTTTCCCAGCCATCGGGGTCTGGCCCGAGTTGTTGCAACACTGTGCCGGCCCCCATGGGCTCTTTGTAGGTTTGCATATCCAGACCGCGGCTGCGTTTTCCTTTGCAGTCGTACTCGACCAAAAAGCGGCTAGAGCGCACGCCCTCGCCATCGGCTTGCTCCATATTCACCAGTTCCCACACTTGCACCATGCCCGCTTTGCGCGTGAGGCTGGCCTTGTCCATAAAAAATTGTGCGCCACTCGTGGGTCCGACAGGCGTCCAATCGGTTGACGTGGCGAAGATAGGCAACAAAGGGGCAATGGCGGCCTTGGCGGTGTCGTTTTGGGCTCCATAGTAGCTTCCATGACGGCAAGGGTTTGCCATGGAAATGTCGATTTGCCGTCATATTGGTCATCAAGCGGTGCCTACTCTGACCTTTCCTATGAATTTTGAGTAGAAGGGCCATACTTGGCGATATGGCATAAATTGTGCATACAGCGCATGGAATTCCCATCAATTAGTGATAAGTTGCCCGGGCGAACGAGTAATTTCGAATCGATTTATCGTTTGCAAGCGACTTAGGGCTAACGCTTTCAGAGGCTGTCCATGTCCCTTGTTGTTACTACCAATACATCTGCGCTGTATTCGCAAAATGCCTTAAAGACCAACGCCCGTTCAACGGCGACCACTATGGAGCGCCTGTCTACTGGCGTTAGGGTTAACAGCGCCAAGGACGACGCTGCCGGCTTGGCAATCGGGCAGAACATGTCGACCCAAATTCGTGGCTTGAATCAAGCGGTTCGCAATATCAACGATGGAATCAATTTGGTTCAAACCGCAGAGGGTGGATTGAACTCGGTGTCTGAGATGCTTCAGCGCATGAGAGAGCTGGCAGTGCAAGCAGCTAACGGAACCTACAGCGACGTTCAGCGCGGATACCTCAACAAAGAATGCCAGCAACTGCAAACTGCTGTCGGACAAGTTGTTGATACCACCATGTGGAACGACCAAAAGTTGCTCGATGGGAGTTTTTCTAAACCGATACAAATCGGCGGGGGTATTGATACAAATATGAATGTATCAATTCCTGGTTTGAAATTTGACCCAGTGGCGGGTGTAGCGTCTGACGGCTCAATTTATATAGCGGGCTATTCCGCTGGAGACTATGACGGTCTTACTAATGCGGGAAGCAATGACGGGTACCTGACAAAGTATTCTGCAGACGGAACCAAACAATGGTCCAAATTAATTGGCACATCAACCAGCGATGAAATTGGTGGTGTTACGGTATCTGCGGATGGGATGGTCCTCGTAACTGGTCGAACGACAGGCAATCTTGATGGAAATACTGTTTCAGGTGATTGCGACATTTTTCTAGCCCAGTTCACCCAAGAGGGCGAGAAAGTCTATTCACAACTGATGGGTGGTTCGGATCAGGACGTTGGCAGCGCTATAACAACCGATGCTGATGGCGCAATTGTCCTAGTCGGCCAGACAGACACCTCCTTCGATGGACAAACATTGTCCGCGCCAGAGGACGGAGTGGTCATCAAACTCAATGCAGACGGCACAAAGGAATGGACACGCATACTAGGCAGTACAAGTTCCGGTGCGAGTTATAGCGTTTCGATTGGCCAGGATGGCGCCTATTACGTAGCGGGCCGCGCCAACAATCAAGGTTCGCTGACCAAGTACGCTCCCGATGGAACCAAGGTTTGGCAGCAAGCAATCAATGTGCCCAGTGTGCTGAATAGTCCAGGAAATGCAGTTTATAGCGTCGCTACCAGCGTCGACGGATCGATTTATATTACCGGCCCGAAATTAGGCGACATGGATGGCCAAACCTCTAACGGGGGTAATGATGCGTTTGTGATGAAGTATTCGTCAGATGGCACAAAACAGTGGACAAAATTGTTGGGTACTGCGGGAACAGACGCAGGTTACATGATCAAGACTGGGTCTGATGGAGCCGTCTACCTTGCCGGTGAAACCGGAAGCCAGTCAGGCGCCGACAACGCGTTCTTGACCAAGCTGGATTCCTCGGGAAATCAACTTTGGACGCAAAATTTGCAAGGGGCTGCGGGCACTTCCACTGGGGCTAGAGGACTAACCATTACCGGTGATGGATCTGCTTACATGACTGGATACACGAATACCACTTTAGATGGACAAAGCGCGATCGGAGGTCGTGACACTTACCTTACGAAATTCGCGCCTTCAGGTGAAAAACTTTGGACCCGCATCAGTGGGTCAACTGCTTCAGACGAACCGAGCCAAGCTATTGCGTCCTCAAACCTAAGCGTGGACATTTCAAATAGAGACAACGCAATGCGTTCGCTGACAATACTTGACCATACGATTGACTCGATTAACAGTACCCGAGCAACACTTGGAAGTTACATCAACCGACTTGCCTACGCAGCGGATAATGTAAGCAACATATCATCCAATGCCACCCAGTCACGCAGCAGCATCATTGACGCTGACTATGCACTTGAAACTACCAATTTGGCGAAAAATCAAATCATCCAACAAGCGGCCACCGCAATGCTTGCCCAAGCAAATCAGCAACCACAAGCCGTCATGGCACTCCTGAAAAATGGGTAATTAGCTTCGAGTATTTGCACGATCTGCTGCGATCGCAGTTAGCGATACCCCGAATTTCCAACGGCCTAAAAACTAAACGGTTTTTGCGGCCATGGTGAGCACCCACCTTTGGGGTGAAATCACCCATTGCCCCATGCTGGTAGCTATCATTTCCCGCAAGCCATGCCCATGCGCTGCGAGAAAATGCTGTCCGGCGGCAAGGCTTCCCAGCCATCCGGGTCTGGCCCGAGTTGTTGTATCAGTTTGCCGCCACCCATGGGCTCGGTATAGGTCAGCATGTCCAAGCCCCGGCTGCGCTTGCCTTTGCAGTCGTACTCGACCAGAAAGCGGCTAGAGCGCACGCCCTCGCCATCGGCTTGCTCCATATTCACCAGTTCCCACACTTGCACCATGCCCGATTTGCGCGTGAGGCTGGCCTTGTCCATAAAAAATTGTGCGCCACTCGTGGGTCCGACAGGCGTCCAATCGGCTTGCGCAGCGCTGGCAAATAGCAGGGTGGCGATGCCGATAAGGTGTGTGAGTGAACCTAGGTTTTTCATGGCGTTTTTGCGTTTATGCCAGCGCCACCGCCGTACCGCCCAAGCGCTTGGCCAGACCTTGGGCCAAGCGATTCACGTTACCGTAAATCGAGAGCTGGGGGTTGGCGCCAATGCTGGTGGGGAAGAGTGAGCCATCGTGGATAGACAGGTTTTCTATTTGCCAGTGCTGGCCGTCGGGCCGGGTGACGCCGAGTTTTTCATCGCCCGCCAGACCGCAGCCGCCCATGACGTGGGCGCTGCCGATTTTGGTGAGTAGTGGCTTCATCGGCAGGGCCTCAATCGCCGCTTTGGTGGCCGCCCAGGTGCTGCTGCCGTCTGCCAGTTCGTGGCCCGGGTACACCATGGTGGCACCGGCCTCAAACTGGATTTGCGCCATGGCCAGCATAGAGCGGCGCGCGCCTTCGAGCACATAGTCGGTGAGCGGGTAGTCCAGCAGGGGCGAGCCATCGCCTTGCAGCTCGACCTTACCCCCGACGGCGCCTTCATGAAAGCCATCGCGCATCAGCGCCAGCATCACATTGGCCTTGGGAAATTGGCGGTACAGTGCCGCCTGTTTTTCACCAAAGCCGGGCAGGTTGGCCCCAAAAAACACCGGGTGCAAAGGCGCCACTTCGAGTTTGAAGCCGATGGGGCCGTCCACCGGCTGGGTGTACAAAAAGTGGTCTGAATAAATGGTTTGTGGCGCACCGGCCCAGCCGTCCACCCTGTCTTTCATGACGGCGGTGGTGATGGCGACTGGATGTAAAAAAGTGCGCGCGCCCAGGCGCTTGTGCGGGTCTGGTGCCTTGGAGCGCAAGAGCAGGGCGGGCGAATTGATCGCGCCACCGGCCAGCACATAGTGTTTGGCGATGATGCGCGTCGGCGTTTGCGCGCTATCGAGCGGCGCCGCATTGGGTTTGACGGAAATGCATTGCAGATCGCTGATGCGGCCTTTGTCGATCGTCATGCGTTCGACGCGCGTTTCCACCAAGAGCGTGGCGCCGTGGTCCAAGGCGTAGGGGATGGTGGTCACCAGCATCGACTGCTTGGCGTTAGTGGGGCAACCCATGCCGCAAGAGCCCAGGTTGTAGCAGCCCTTCACATTGCGCTGCATCACCTCGGCTTTGATGCCTAGCTTTTCTGCGCCACGGCGCAATAGCTCATTGTTCTCATTGGGTGCCACGGTCCAGGGCGCGATGTTCAGGCGGGCTTCGGCCTGGGCGAAGTAGGGCTCCAGGGCTTCGGGTGTGTAGTCGGGCAGGGCGAATTTGTCGCGCCAGAAGTTCAGGGTATCGGTGGGGGTGCGGAAAGAACTCGTCCAGTTGACGGTGGTGGTGCCGCCGACGCTGCGGCCTTGCAAAATCGTGATGCCTTTGTCCTTGGTTTTGCGCCCGGCCGATTCCTGGTACAGCGAGGCATAGGCCTCGGGCTCGCGCTGCTTGAAGTCGGTGCTGGTTTTGAGTTGGCCCTCTTCGATGATGATGACCGACAGGCCGGCTTTGGTCAGCAATTCGGCGGTAATACCCGCACCTGCGCCCGAACCGATGATGGCGACGTCGCAGCTCAGGCTGGCCGGTACCGCGCCGTGTTTGCCGCCCAAGACTTTCCAGCCGCGTTGCAGACCTTGGAGGATGGGATCAGGAATATTGCTCATGGCGTGCTAACTCAATGAAAAAAGAGGATAGGGTAGTGGCGCACTCAGGGCGCCAGGTGGCTAGACGGCAGTAGGTCCGGGATAGCCCAGCACGGCCCAGGATTCTTCGCCCGAAAAATACGGCGCACACACCAGGTCGTGCAGGCCCAGATAGGCTTGTTGTTTGAGCTCGGTGCCCGAGGCCCGCATGCCTTGCAATGCCGCGCCCACTTCGGCCACGGTGGCCGTTTCCCAGGAAGCGGACAAACCGACTATGCCGCGCCGCCCGGCCATGGTGGGTAGAAGCGCAAACAATTGCGAGAGTTCGGCTTGTACCCCTTGCGGTGTGCCGGCGATGAAGTTGTCGACCCGATCCAGGTAAGCCAGCAGCGATGCCTCTTGGGCCGCTGGATCGGTCGGCAAGCTACCGGCCAGTATGGCTTGGGCCACGCGCCTGAGCACCAGGCGTGCCGGGTCACTGAGTTTGCCTTTGACCAGCCCGGGCTGCAGCAGTGCCACCGTGCCTCCGGCTGCGGCCAGCACGATGGCTGAGCCGATTCCAAGTTTGAGTAAGGTTCTTCTTTGCATGGCGTAACTATCGCACAGCGCAGCCTACTTGCGGTCGCCAAGGCGTCGGGGTTTTCCCGCTACCCTACCGTGCGCGTACGCGCCAGCGGTGGGTTTTTGCCAAAGTAGGCGCTAATGCCGCGCATCAAGGCATCGGCGATCTGGTTTTGGTAGTCCTCGGTAATGAGTTTTTTTTCTTCTTCAGGGTTGCTGATAAATGCCGCCTCGACCAACACGCTGGGAATATCCGGTGCTTTGAGCACGGCGAAAGAGGCCTGCTCCACACTGCCTTTGTGCAGCTTGCCGACGCGGCCCATTTCGCCCAGCAGCGTGCCGCCCAGTTTCAAGCTGTCGCTGATTTGCGCCGTGGTGCTCATATCCAGCAGCGCGCTTTGCACTACCGCATCTTTGGCCTTGACGTTAAGGCCACCGATCAAGTCAGCTTTGTTTTCTTTGGCCGCCATCCAACGCGCCGCGCTGCTCGATGCGCCGCCCTGGCTCAGCGCAAACACGCTGGCGCCTTGCGGCGCCGGGGTGTAAAACGCGTCGGCATGCAGGCTGACAAACAGGTCGGCCTGCACCCGCCGGGCTTTTTGCACGCGCACATGCAAGGGGACAAAAAAATCGCCATCGCGCGTCAGGTAGGCGCGCATGGGGTTGCCTTTGACGCTGGCAGCGTTGATACGGTCGCGCAGCAAAAAAGCCAACTGCAGCACCACGTTTTTCTCCTGCGTGCCGCCCGGCCCGATGGCGCCCGGGTCTTCGCCACCGTGGCCGGGGTCCAGCGCGATGATGATCAAGCGGTCGGTACCGGTGATAGACGGGCTGGGCCCTATAAAAGCGCCGGGGCTGGCGTTCTCTGCGGCTTTGCTTTGCGACGCTGGCTTGGCAGGCGGGCTAATTGGTGTAGCGGTGTTGCCCGCTACGGCAGGTGGCAAATCATTTTTGCTTCCTCGTTGCGCCAGTAAATCGGCCAGCGGGTCGGCCACCTTGCTGGCCGCAGGCGCGCTTACATGCTGGGCAATCAAGGCGTCCAGCGGGTCTATTGCCTGCAGCGGGTAGAGGTCTAAAACCAAACGGTGTTGGTAAGCGGCGATGGGCGTCAGGCTAAAGACCTGCGGGCGCACGCCTTTCTTGAGGTCAATGACCAGGCGCACCACATCGGCGGTGTATTGGCCCACGCGGATGCCTGCGATGTTGGGGTCGTCCTGCCGCACTTTGGCCACCAGCTCTTTGAGCGCCGGGTTCAGGGTGATACCGGCAATGTCCACGGCCAGGCGCGGCGGGTTATTTACCAGGCTTTGCGTCGCTTGCAGCGGGCTGTCTGACTCGATGGTGACGCGCGAATAGTCTTGCGCCGGCCAGATGCGTACGTTCACAATGCTTGCGCCGCGCACCATGCCCGCGCCCAGGCACAGGACCACCGCCCCGCTTTGCACAAAAGCGCGCCGTTTCATGCGTCTTCTCCGGCGCCACGAGGGGGCGTGTCTGGCAGCGCTTGCAACAGCGCAAGGCCGGTAGCGCTTTGCGCTTGCAGGGCGGCGTTGCGGCTTTGGTCGAGGTGGACTTCCAAGCGAATTTCCAAGTCGGGCAGCGGCAGCGCGCCAAAGGCTTTGTCCGGCCATTCGGCCAGCTTAAGGCCGGGGCTGGCAAAAATATCCCGAAAGCCCGCGTCTTCCCACTCGCGCGGATTGCTAAAGCGGTAGAAGTCGAAATGCCAGATATCCAGGCCGTGCAGGCTGTAGGGTTCGACCACCGCATAGGTGGGGCTTTTGATACGCCCTTGCACCCCCAGCGCATGCAGCAGATGGCGTACCAGTGTGGTTTTGCCGGCGCCCAAATTGCCCTGCAGGCTGACAAAGGCATTGCGCAAAAGCGCCTGGCCGGCCAATCGCTGCGCAAAGGCTTGCGTGGCGTTTTCGTCAGGCCAGTGCAGCAGCAAAGGCGGGGTTTTTACAATCACAGGGTGAACAATCTAAAGGCCCAGACTAGCACCCCCGATGCGGCCGCGCTGAGCATGGCGCAATTGCAAACCTGGGGGCAGGAGCTTGGATTCTCCCAAATCGGCGTGGCCAGTGTGGATTTGCACAGCGCCGAGCCTGGTTTATGGGCCTGGCTGGAGGCCGGCTTTCACGGCAGCATGGACTACATGCAGCGCCATGGCGCCAAGCGCGCACGGCCTGCCGAACTGGTTCCCGGCACCTTGAGCGTTATCACCGCCCGTATGGACTACCTGCCGCGCAGCACCCCGCCGGGCTGGCAAAGCAAAGAGATGGACCGCCTGCAAAGCACTGCCACCGGCACCGTGGCTTTGTATGCGCGGGGGCGGGACTACCACAAGGTTTTACGTAGCCGCTTGCAAAGCTTGGTAGAGCGTTTGGCGGCACATCTGGGGCCGCTGGGCCACCGGGTGTTTACCGACTCGGCGCCGGTGCTGGAAGCCGAATTGGCGACGCGCAGCGGCCTGGGCTGGCGCGGCAAACACACCTTGGTCTTGCACCGGGAAGCGGGCTCGATGTTTTTTCTGGGCGAAATATTTGTCGATGTGGCCTTGACACCCACCCCGCCGGTGGAGCCGCATTGCGGCAGCTGCAGCGCCTGTATCGATGTATGCCCCACGCAGGCCATCGTCGCGCCCTACCAACTCGATGCGCGGCGCTGTATCTCGTACTTGACTATTGAGCATGCGGGCAGTATCGATGTGCAACTGCGCCCTTTGATGGGTAACCGCATCTATGGCTGCGATGATTGCCAAAGCGTCTGCCCCTGGAACAAATATGCGCGTGTGAGCCGTTTGCCCGACTTTGACGAACGCGCGGGCCTCAACGGGCAGTCCCTGGCCGATTTACTGTCTTGGAGTGAAGCAGCGTTTTTGCAAGGTACCGAAGGCAGCGCCATCCGCCGCATAGGCCATGTGCGCTGGCTGCGCAACGTAGCGGTAGCCGCTGGCAATGCTTTGCGCGCGGGAGATGCATGCGCACCCGCTTTGCGCCAGGCATTGCAGGCGCATTTGGACCACGAAAGCGAAGTCGTGCGCGAGCATGTGCAATGGGCTTTGGCGCAAGCGCCACGCAAGCCAAGCCAAGCCAGGTGACCTACCCACCCTAAGCGCCGTACAGCGGCAGCAAAATACCCAGCGAAAGCCCCAGGCTGCCCATTCCCAGCAGGGTGGAGGCGGTGATCAGGGCGCCGACATAGCCGCCGTCATAGCCCATTTTGGCGGACAGTACATAGCCGCTGGCCGCGGTGGGCAAGGCGGCGAAAGTGAGCAAGATGGCGGCATGCGCTGGCGATAGCTTCAGTGCAAAGGCCAGGCCCAGCGCGGCCAGGGGCAAGAACAGGTGCCGGATGCTCAGTAGCCCCATGCCCAGGGTTTTGGCCCGGGCCAGCGACTGCAATTGCATGCCAGCGCCCGCAGCCATCAGGCCCAGCGCCAATGACGCCGCGCCAATGCGGGCCACCGTGGGTTCCACCCAGTGGGGCAGCGACAAACCCAGCAAGTTTGCCGCCAAGCCGCTGGTGGTGGCGATGATCAAGGGGTTGCTTAACAACTCACGCCCAAAGCCGCGCTCACTGGCGCGCGCCATGGGCCAGACCGCCGCCACATTGGCCAAAGGCACGCAAAAACCGATCAAAACGGCGATGGACAGCAAGCCCGCCGGCCCGCCCAGCCTTTCGGCCAGGGCCAGGCCGATAAATGAATTGAAACGAAAGCCCACTTGCGCGGCCGCTGCATGTTCGCGCCGGTCGATATGTCGTGAGAGGCCCGGTAAAAAGGGCAGGCTGTAGGCCAGGGCGACGCCGCTGCCCAATACGCCCAAGCCAGCGGCCAGCAGGCGCGAGGCGTCTCCCATGTCCAGCGGGCTTTTGATGATGGAGTGAAACAACAGGGTTGGAAACAGCAAGTAGTACACGAGCGCGTCCACCTGGCTCCACACGCTGCGGTTGAGGGCGGTATGTCGGCAGATCAGGTAGCCCAGCAAGATCAGGAAAAACTCGGGCAGCAGGAGTAGGGCGTAGCTCACCCGCAGGAGGATACCAGCGCAAGCGCGCAGCGTCGGGCCACCGACGGTGGCAGACCAGTTGGGAGCCTATGGACCCACGGGGTGTGGCCGCTTCGGTGTAGTATTGCCGCTTACCAAGAAGGTCGCTGCGCTTGGCAGCGGCCATTGATCCACAGGAGTTTCCTATGCAGCGTCGCCCCTTAGTCGTTTCCACTTTTGCCCTCAGTGCCCTGGTAGCGGTCAGTGGCGTATGGGCCCAGGCCTACCCCAACAAGCCAGTGAAATTGCAAGTGCCGTTTGCGCCCGGCGGCACCACCGACATCGTGGCCCGGGTGATTTCCGATGCCATGGGCAAGGCCCTGGGCCAAAGCGTGGTGGTGGAAAACAAGGCCGGCGGTGGCGGCGTGATTGGCGCCAACGAAACCGCCAAGTCCGCGCCCGATGGCTATTCGCTAGGCATGGCCACCGTGTCCACGGTAGCGGCCAACCCGGCTATCAACCCCAAAATTCCGTACAACGCGCTCACCGATTTCACACCCATCATCAACGTGGCCGCCACGCCCAATGTGATTGCGGTGCATCCGAGTTTCCCCGCCAAGGACTACAAGGGCTTTGTCGCCGAACTGAAAAAAAACCCCGGCCGGCATTCCTACGCGTCCTCGGGCACGGGCGGCATCGGGCATCTGCAGATGGAGTTGTACAAAAACCTGGCCGGTGTCTTCGTGACCCATATTCCGTACCGGGGCGCAGGCCCGGCCCTCAACGACACCGTAGCTGGCCAGGTGCCGATTATTTTTGACAATATGCCGTCGGCTTTGCCTTTCATTCAGGCCAACAAACTGGTCGCCATCGCAGTGGCTGCCCCGCAACGCCTGGCGCAATTGCCGCAAGTGCCGACCTTCAAAGAAGTGGGCTTGGAGCCGGTGAACCGCATGGCGTTTTACGGTATTTACGGCCCTAAAGGTTTGCCCAAAGACGTGGTGGATAAAGTCAATGCAGCAGTACGCAAGGCCTTGGAAGACCCCTCAGTTCGCAAGCGCATCGAGGACACTGGCTCGATCATCATTGGCAACACCCCCGAGCAATTTGCAGAGCAAATGAAGGCCGAATTCGCGGTCTATAAGCAAGTGGTGGATACGGCCAAACTCAAGCTCGAATAAGTTTGCCCAGCCTGCCAGCGCGCACCGTGTCTGCATCGGCGGGTGATGCCTCCATTGACGCATTTGTCGATGCGCTTTGGTTGGAGGACGGCCTGGCGCTCAACAGCTTGCAGGCCTACCGGCGGGATCTGGTCAAGCTGCAAGCCCATCTGCAAGGCGAGCCGCTGACCAGCTGTTCGCAATGGCAATTGCAGCATTACTTTGCTGCGCAGCACGACGGCAGCAAAGCGACCACGGCCAACCGCCGTCTGACGGTCTTTAAGCGCTACTTTCGCTGGGCGCTGCGCCATGGCCTGGTGCAGCAAGACCCAACGCTACAGCTGCAATCGGCCAAGCAGGCCTTGCGCGTGCCCAAGACCCTGAGCGAAGCCCAGGTCGAAGCCTTGTTGGCTGCGCCCGATGTGGGCAGCGCTATTGGCGTGCGTGACCGCACCATGTTGGAGCTGATGTACGCCAGCGGCCTGCGGGTGAGTGAACTGGTCGGACTCAAAGTGTTTCAACTTGGGCTCAACGACAACGTCTTGCGCGTGATGGGCAAGGGCTCCAAAGAGCGCCTGGTGCCCTATGGCGAAGTAGCAAGCCAGTGGCTGGGCGATTACCTGGGCGGTGCCCGTGAAATCTTGCTTGGGGGCAAGCAGACAGAGGCCTTGTTCGTGACCACCCGCGGAACAGAAGCGGGTAGCGCCATGACGCGGGTGATGTTTTGGATGCTGGTGAAAAAATATGCGCTGCTTGCAGGCATCCATGCGCCCTTGTCGCCGCACACTTTGCGCCATGCATTTGCTACCCATCTGCTCAACCATGGCGCCGATTTGCGCACGGTGCAACTGCTGCTGGGCCATGCCGATATTTCCACCACGACGATCTACACCCATGTCGCCCGCGAACGCCTAGCCAAGTTGCATGCAGAGCACCACCCCAGGGGATAAGCACAGCGTTTAGTCGGCCCTGCGCGGCTTCAAAAACGGCAGGCTCCACAAACCGCTAGACAAGCTGGTGCCCAAGACGATGACCAAAGCGCAACCCAGCATCCATTGCGTCACGCCTTCACCCAGCAAGACCACGCCGTAGGCAATGGCAAATACCGGGATGGCAAAAGTCACCGTCAATGCGCGGCCCGGGCCGGCGGTGGCAATCAGCCGGAAATACAGGATGTAGGCGGTACCGGTACACAGCACGCCCAAGGCGCTCACGGCGAGCCATGCTTGCGTACTGGGCGCCTGCGCCGGCCAAAACCACAGGCAAAAAGGCAGCAGAAAAATCGAGGCACCCAACTGGCTACCGGTCGCCGATACCAACGAGGGCACGCCACCCAAAAAGCGCCGCGTATAGCTGGCGGCTATGCCGTAGCACAGGCAGGCCAGTAGGCTGGCGGCAATGCCCCAGGCGCTGGAGCCGCCCAGGGGATTGGCTTCAAAGCTGGCGTTCTCGCTGGCCAATAAGGCAATGCCGGCAAAGCCGATGAGCAAGCCCACCGCGCGCGAACCCGATGGCCGCTCACCCAGCCAGAACCAGGCGATCAGCGCGCCAAACAAGGGTACGGTGGCATTGAGCACCGAGGACTGGCCGATAGAAATATTTTGCAGCGCAAAGGCGATGCAGACAAAGGGAATGGCCGAATTGATCACCCCGACCAGCAGGACTTTTTTCCAATGCAGTACAAAGTCGGCCCGGTGCCCGCGCAGCAGCATCAAGGGCAGCAGCACGGCGCTGGCGATGATCACGCGCAGCGCGGCGGTGGCCACTGGCCCAAACCCGACCATACTCAGGCGTGTGAATAAAAAAGAAGCGCCCCAGATGGCTGCCAGGGCAATGAAATCAGGTACCCAGCGTGCTGGGCGCGCGTCGCTGACAAGGAGATTCAAATCGCGCTTTCGAGTTGCAGAAGGGCGATCTTTCGTGGCAGGCCACCGGCATAGCCGGTCAATTGGCCATTGCTGCCGATCACGCGGTGGCAAGGAACAACGATGCTTAAGGGGTTGCGACCGATAGCTGCCCCGACCGCCCGCACCGCTAAAGGGCGCCCTATGGCTTGCGCAATCGCAGCGTAACTGCGGGTTTGCCCCGGTGCGATCTTGCCTAACTGGCGCCACACCGCTTGTTGAAAGTCGGTGCCTACGCGGTAATCCAGCGGCAGGGAGAAGCCATGGCCTTGTTGCAAAAAATAGGCGCGTAATTGCGCATGTGCCAGGTCATGAATCGCATGCGTATTGACAGATGGGAAAGCATCGAGGGCGGGAAAGTGGTCCTGCCCCTCAAACCACAAGCCCAGCAGCGCGTTTGCATTGGCGAGCAGGTGAATCCGGCCCAGCGGGCTGAAGTAAGTCGACTGCACGGCTTGGAGATCAAAGGGTTTCATGGTGCCGATGATACGCAGGGTCAGCGCCGCGATGCGTCAAAAACGGACATCACCTTTCCACGACCCCGCCGACTGCATTGGGAGACTGGCCTTTGCCGGTGGTGAAATCACCGCCAGCAGTTTGGACGCTTACACCGGTAGCTAAGCGGGACTTACCAGACTTAAATCCAGCCAGGTCTTGTCTGTCACCAGTTCGCCAGTTTCGATGTACATCTTGTGGCCTGCCAAGATGCCGTTGAGCAGTTTGGTGTTCATTGATTTCATAACCAGCGTATTGACGAGGTCAAAAAAAGCATTTTGCATAGAGTAAGTCATGGTACCGGTCAGTACCGTAGCGTTTCCTTTGGGCATGATGTCCAAGCGGAGTTTGACGGTTTTGAGGCCCGGCATTTTGTGCAGTTCGTAGACCTCGACGGTCACAGTTTGCCCCTCGACCCACTCAGTGACACGTTCTTCGGCGCTGCCGCCCATCATGGTGAAGTCGCAATGCCGGGTGGCACCCACGCCGCTGGTTTGTACGGAAGTGACGCGCGATTTGCGTACGGCGGGATGGCCGTGGCAGATGTTGCCAAAATCTGCCAAGATGGGCCAAACTTTGTGGGTTGGCATGTTGATATCAATGGCTCTTTTTAAGACGGTGAATTTTTCCATATAGTCCTTTTGCGTGTGGGCGGCAGTGTGCGGTCTAATTTTATTGTAAAAATAATAATTATTATATAAAAAATAATAAAAATAATAAAAACTTACCTTGCTGCCATGGCGGGTGGCAATTCGGTCGCCTTCAGGGTCACCCGCGCGGGGTTGTGGGTTGATTGCGGCCTTGATTACCCGCCCCGATCGGTGGCGACCGCATTTATGCCCCATGGTGCGCAAAGCGGAGTCCAGTTTGCGGCTATAGGCCTTGCGCCGCGGCTGGCAGGTAGCCCTTCTACAATGCGCTCGCTACGCGCGCGCCTGATTGCTGCGCACCCATAAAAATTAAGCACGGCCACGCTATGCAACTTTCTCCCAGTATTTTTAAAGCCTACGACATCCGAGGCATCGTGCCTGCCACGGTACACGCCGACATGGCACGCGCTCTGGGCCGCGCCTTCGGCACCCTGGCCATGCGCCAGGGCGAGTACACCGTGGCCGTAGGGCGCGACGGGCGCCTGAGCGGGCCGCTGCTGGCCGGCGCTTTGATGCAGGGCTTGCAGGATGCGGGCGTGCAGGTCATCGATATCGGCCCAGCCACCACGCCTATGCTGTACTTTGCCGCCTGCACCTTGTGCCATAGCGGCATCCAGGTGACGGGAAGCCACAACCCGCGGGATTACAACGGCTTCAAAATGGTCTTGGGCAGTAAGGCGATTTACGGCGAGGAAATCCAGTCCCTGCGCCGCATCATGGAAGACGAAAGCTGGGATTTGCAAGCCGGTGGTGGCTGTACCCAGACCGATGTGCTACCCGCTTACCGCGAACGCATCGTCGGTGACATCCAGTTGGCGCGGCCCCTCAAAATTGTGGTGGACTCCGGAAATGGCATTGCCGGGGCCAGCGCGCCGGGCATTTTGCGCGCCATAGGCTGCGAAGTGACCGAGTTGTACAGCGAGGTCGATGGTAATTTTCCCAACCACCACCCGGACCCGAGCAAGCCCGAAAATCTGCGCGATTTGATCGCCGCCCTGCAGGCTGGGGACGCCGAGTTGGGCCTGGCTTTTGATGGCGACGGCGACCGCCTGGGCATCGTGACCCGCGATGGCAGCAATATTTACCCGGACCGGCAAATGATGTTGTTTGCGCAGGACGTGCTTTCGCGGGTACCCGGCGCGACGATTTTGTTTGATGTGAAGTGCTCCCAGCGCTTGGCTCCGGCCATAGCCGCGGCAGGTGGCGTGCCGTTGATGTTCAAGACCGGCCACTCCTTGATCAAAGCCAAAATGCGCGAGATCGGTTCACCCCTGGGCGGCGAGATGAGCGGGCATATCTTTTTCAAAGAGCGCTGGTTCGGTTTTGATGACGGCACCTACGCAGGATGCCGTTTGCTGGAGATCGTCAGCCGCGTGGCCGACTCCAATGCTTTGCTGCACGCCTTGCCCACCAGCTTTTCCACGCCCGAGCTCAACGTACCCTGCCAAGAAGGCGAAGCGCAGGCAGTGGTCGAGCGCCTTGTCGCAGCCGGTGATTTTTCAGCGCCAGCGGTCTGTACCACGATCGATGGTTTGCGCGTAGATTGGCCTGATGGTTTTGGCCTGGTGCGTGCCTCCAACACCACCCCGGTGCTGGTGCTGCGCTTTGAGGGACATGACGTGCAAGCGCTGGCGCGTATTCAAGAGGCCATGATGGTTTTGTTGCGCAGTGTCAAGCCTGATGCACGGGTGGAAGCAGCTGCGCATTAATACCTTCCGCCTGGCCCCATGCGCATCTTGATCGTTAAGCTTTCCTCCTTGGGTGATGTCATTCAGACGATGGCGGTGGTGCCTGACCTATTGGAGGCCATTCCAAACGCACAGATCGATTGGGTCGTAGAAGAGGCGTTTGCGCCCTTGGCGGCTTTGGTAAGCGGGTTGCGCGCCGTCATACCGGTGGGACAAAGGCGTTGGCGTCAGTCTTTTTTTAGCGCAGCGACACGCGCAGAACGCCGCGCATTCCACGCCCGATTGCGCCTGCATGCGTATGACGCGGTAATTGACTTTCAAGGATTGGTCAAATCAGCTTGGGTAGCCCGTGCAGCCCGCCTAGAGCCCCGCGGTTTTAGTGTGACCTATGCCAATGGCAGTGATGCCTGTTCCTATGAGTGGCCAGTGCGCTACCTTCTGCAGCGCAGTGTGCCCATGCCCCAGCGCATCCACGCGGTGGAGCGTTACCGCCTGCTGGCGGCTAAGGCCTTGGCATATAGCCATTTGTCGCTCTTGCAAATGCCGGCGCGATACGCCTGGGATATCGGGGCTCAGGTCCAACCGGCTACGGCGGCGCCCGAAGTGGTGCTGGCGCACGGCACCACGCGTTCGGATAACGAGTGGCCAGAAGTCCATTGGCTCGCTGTAGCGCAAAAATTGATCGCTGCCGGGTTTTCTGTGGGCTTGCCGCACGCCGGGGAGCGGGAGTTGGCGCGGGTAAAGGCGCTTGCGGGCCAGTTGGGCCCGATGGCTTGCGTTTGGCCGGCACAAAGCCTGGACGCGCTGGCCCGCCGGATGGCTGCCAGTGCCGGCGTGATTGGCGTCGATTCGGGCCTCAGCCATTTGGCCGTGGCCCTGGATTTGCCGCATGTACAGATCTTCAGCCAGGACCGTGCCTGGCGAGCCGGGCCCTTGGGACGCGACTACCAACGTGTTGCCGGCGGTGCACAGGCGCCCGACGTAGCCCAGGTGTGGGATGCCTGGCAAGCAGCCCTAGCCGCATCCCATCGGGGCCTGCTGCACCCATGAAAAATTCGGGATCTAAGCTGCCGGCACCGGGTCCGGTCTCTGCATTGCAAAGTCTGGTGCACCTGCTGTACAGCGGTCTGATGGTCTTATTGCAGCCCGCGCTGCGCTGGAAGCTGCGCCGCCGGGCGCGCAGCGAACCGGCCTATGCGCAGCATGTGGAACAACGTTTCGGGCACTATGGCGCACCGGCCTTGCAAGCGGGTCCGGTGTTGTGGGTGCATTCGGTGTCGCTCGGTGAGACCCGTGCTATCGGGGCATTGATTGCCTTATTGCGTGCGCAATGGCCCGGGATGCGTTTATTGCTGACCCATGGCACGGCCACCGGGCTGGACGCGGGCGCTGACTTGCTGCAAGCGGGCGATTTGCAGGTTTGGCAGCCCTGGGACACGCCGGCCGCCACGCGCAGTTTTGTGCAGCATTTCAGGCCTCGCCTGGGCTTGTTGGTGGACACCGAAATCTGGCCCAACCTGGTGCGTACCTGTGCCCAGGCCGCGGTGCCACTGTGCCTGGTCAATGCGCGCCTGAGCGCGCACTCTTTGCGGCGTGCCCAGCGCCTGCACTGGCTGGCCGAACCGGCTTACCAAAGCCTGGCCGGTGTTTGGCCGCAGGATGAGGACCAGGCCATGCGTTTTCGCGCGCTGGGGGTCAAGCCCCATGCGCCGACCGGCAATATCAAATTTGACATGGAGCCCGACCTGGCTTTGTGGAGCCAAGGCCAAGCGGCCCGCCAGGCGCAACTGCGCCCGGTACTGATGCTGGCCGTGAGCCGCGAAGGCGAAGAGCAGATGTGGCTCGATGCGATGCGCCACGCGCAAGCAAGCGGGCTGGGTATGGACCGGGTGCAGTGCTTGATCGTGCCGCGCCATCCACAGCGTTTTGATGCGGTGGCCGATTTGCTGCAGTCGGCGGGCTTGTCGGTGGCGCGCCGATCGGTCGATGGAGGCCTGTTTTCAGCGGCTGACGTTTGGTTGGGCGACACGCTGGGCGAAATGGCGTTTTATTACGGTCTGGCCGATGTGGCCTTGCTGGGCGGCAGTTTTGCGCCGCTAGGCGGGCAAAACCTGATTGAGGCTGCCGCCTGCCGTTGCCCGGTGGTTATGGGCCCGCATACCTTTAATTTTGCGCAAGCGGCCGAGATGGCCCAGGAAGCGGGCGCCGCCTTGGTGCGACCAGACATGGCATCGGCCATGCAAGCAGCTTTGCAACTTCTGGAAGACAAAGTGGCCTTGGAAGCGGCGAGCAGCGCTGCCTGGGCTTTTGCGCAGACCCACAGGGGTGCTGCACTGCGTTTAAGCCAGGCCTTGGATGCGCTGTGGCGTCAGGGCTAAGGCGCCCGGACCTTGCCGCTTAAGGCCTAACGCAGCAGCGCATTAATGGCTTGTAGATCAGCCGCCTTGAGGATGCCGCTGGCCTGGCGCAGTTTGAGGTTGCCCACCAAGACGTCATAGCGCGCTTTCGATAGCTTGGCTTTGGTGTCGTACAGCTGGCTTTGGGAATTGAGCACGTCGATGTTGATGCGCACGCCCACTTGGTAACCGAGCTTGTTGGCATCGAGCGCGCTTTGGCTGGAAATAGCCGCCGCTTGGTAGGCCCGCACCTGTCCGAGTGCCGAATCCACGCCCATAAACGCTGCACGGGTGCTCTGCGCCACATTGCGCTGCGCTGCTTCCAGATCCGCACGCGCCTTGTCTTCGAGAGACAAGGTTTCTTTGACGCGATTTTGAATCGAGTAGCCGGAAAACAAGGGCATGTTGATGTTGAAACCCACCGTGTAGGCGTTGGAGCCCGCAAACAGCGACGAGGCCACACTGCCATTGTTGGTTGTAGCCTGGTAGCGGGCCACCAGATCCACGGTAGGCCTATTGGCTGCATTGGCCTTCTGGGTTTCCAGGCGGGCCACTTCCAGCGCGAGCTTGAGCTGACGGATAACGGGGTGCTCGGTTTGACCGACGGTCAGCCATTCGTTCATGTCGGCGGGCGAAAACTGGGAAAGATTGAAATCCGGCGCAACGGCCAGTGGCTTGACATCGGACTTGCCCACTAACTGCGCCAGCGCCAAGGTCTTGACGCGCAAATCATTTTCTGCAGCGATCTCTTGGGCTAGCACCAGGTCAAAGCGCGCTTGCGCTTCGCGCGCATCGGTGATCGTGGAAGTGCCGACTTCAAAGTTGCGCTTGGCAGCGGCCAGTTGTTCTTGCACCGCCACTTTTTGGGCTTTTACAAATTCCAGGCTATCGGTCGATGCCAGTACATCAAAGTAGGCCTGACTCAGGCGCAAGATCAGCTCCTGCTCGGCGGTTTGCAAGGCGCTGGCGGCTTGTTGTACCGCTTTGCGGCTTTGCGCATAGCTGGCGTCGTCCGCTGGCCGGTACAAGCCCTGGCTGGCGTCCAGCGTCATGGAGTTGTTATTAAAGGTACGGTCTGCTTGCGCCAGGCCGGCGCTCCAGGTGGCATTGATGCCGACCTTGGGCAAGACCAGGGCCATGGCCTGATCCGCTTTGTACAGGTTGGCGTCGTTTTGTGCCTTGGCCGATTGGTAGCTCGCATCAAAGTCGCGCGCAGCGGCATACAAGTCCACCAGGCTTTGGGCCTGCACAGCCGGTACCATGCCGATCGCCATCAGTAAAACTACAAAGGGCAAACGCGAGGAAGGGATGGGTTTTTTCATGGGCGGTTTCTCGGTCGTTAAATTGATGTTGTTGGGGCCGGATAGTGTTCGTCAACGAAGAATGTTTTTGCGTCAATAACGCGCAATAGAGCTATCGACTTGCGCGGACCAGGCGTCGATACCGCCTTCGATATTGACCACATGGTCAAAACCGTTGCTCACCAGAAAGCGGGCCACTTGCATGCTGCGCATGCCATGGTGGCACAGGCAGGCAATGGCTTGGTCGGGGTCGAGTTCGGCCAGGCGCGCTGGTAGTTGGGCCATAGGGATAGCGAGGACGCGAAAATCAGCGCCCTGTGCCAACTGGGCCCAGCCCAGTTCATAGGCTTCGCGCACATCGAGCAACACCGGCGCGTCCATGGGGTGCGATATCGCGACAGCGGCCAACCAAGCGGCGAAATCAGCGGGTCGGACCTGAGCAATCATGCTTGGATAGGTGGTGCTTTAAAAGTGGAACTGCGAGTGTTCGGCAAAACCGTGCAGACGTGGTGCGTTGGCATCCCAGGGTGTGGTGCTACGCAGTGCGGTCTCGCTCACGCGGGTAATCAGCTGCGCCGACATGATGGGCTCGTCGCCCACAATGGCGATCAGGCGACCGCCCACAGCCAGCAGGTCCAGCACATGTTGCGGCACCTGGGGCACCGAGCCGCTGAGCACGATGGCGTCAAATTTGCCTAAGCCGCTTACGGCTTGGGATCCATCGGCAAGCCGTACTTGGACATTGTGCAGGCCCGCTGTTTGTAGCTTGGTGCCTGCTATGGCGGCCAGTTCGGGGATGCGCTCCAGGCTCAGCACGCTGTGTGCGCGGCGCCCCAGCAGCGCAGCCATATAGCCCGAGCCGGTGCCGATCTCCAGTGCTTTTTCATGGGGCTGGATTTGCAAGTCTTGCAGCATGCGTGCTTCCAGGCGCGGTGCCAGCATGCACTGGCCGTGGCCCAGGGGCACTTCCAGGTCAGCAAAGGCCAGCGCCTGCTGCGCCAAGGGCACAAACTCTTCGCGCCGCACATCGGCCAGCAGACCTAGAACGTCGGCATCAAGCACATTCCAGGGTCTGATTTGCTGCTCGATCATATTGAAGCGGGCTTGGGCGATGTTGGCAAGGTTCATAACAATACTTTCGAGAGCGCAGCTCAGACGGGCCCAATTTTACCGGCGGCTTGTGACGACGCATCCAAGGCGGCAGCCGGCAGCCCGAATAGTCGGCGCATCCATTGACCCAGATCGTCCAAATAGCAATACACCACCGGGACTACCACCAAGGTCAGCAGGGACGAGGTAATGACCCCACCGATCACTGCCTGGCCCATGGGCGCGCGCATTTCTGAGCCTTCGGAGAGCGCAAAGGCCAGCGGCACCATGCCAAAAATCATGGCCAGCGTCGTCATCAAAATCGGGCGCAGGCGCACTTTGGCGGCCATCAGCAAGGCCGCATTGCGGTCCAAGCCGGGCACCGCGCGTCCCTGGGCGTCCGAAGTGCCTGCGCGCGCCCGGATGGCAAAGTCCACCAGCAAAATTGCGTTTTTGGTGACCAGGCCCATCAGCATCAAGACGCCGATGACCGAGAACATGGACAGGGTGGAGCGAAAGGCCATCAGCGCCAGCACCACGCCGATCAGGGTCAGCGGCAAGGCCGTCATCAGTGCTAGCGGTTGTAAGAAGCTTTTGAACTGGCTGGCGAGAATCATGTAAATGAACACAATGCCCAGCGCCAGCGCCGAAACGGCGTAGCCAAAGGAGTCGGCCATGTCTTTGGTCGATCCGCTGAACTGCGTGCTGTAACCCGGCGGCATGCTGATGCTGTCCATCACTTTCTTGATGTCCTTGGAAACTTCGCCAGCCGAGCGGCCGCTGACATTAGCGCTAATCGACACCTCGCGCAACAAGTCGCGTCGATTGATTTGGTTGGATGTCCGGGTCTCCACCAGTTTGGCGACCTGGTTCAAGCGCACGATGCGCCCCGATCCGTCGGCATTGCTGCCCATCGCCAAGGGCATGCGTTCCAGGTCGGTGGCGCTGTCGCGCGCGGCCGGGTTGAGACGCACATTGACATCATAGGTCTGGTCGTCGCTGGCGCGCCAGTTGCCCACGGTTTGCCCGGCTACTAAGGTGCGCAGGCTGTTGCCGATCTGGGCCAGGGAGAGGCCCAAGTCGGAGGCCGCGTCGCGGTTGACTTCTAATTCCAGCGTGGGCTTATTGGGCTTCATGCTGGAGTCCAGATCTACCAAGCCAGGAATCGCGCGCAGTTGGGGCAAGGCGCTTTGGGCGATGCGTTCCAACGTCTGGATGTCGCTGCCTAGTAGCGAAAAGGTGATTTGTTTGCTACCGCCCACCGAATCGAATAAGCCGATATGGGTGACGGTAATGCCCGGCACATGGGCCAAGCGTTCGCGCAAAATAGTCGATATTTCTTCGATGCCGCGTTTGCGCGCTTTGCGGTCCACCAAGCGGATGTAAATGCTGGCGTACATCTTGCCCTGCGCGTTGCCGGTATTGATGGTGGTTAGCGTGTAGCGCACCTCCGGAAATTCGCGCACGATGGCTTCCACTTGCTTGGCGCGCGCCTCAGTCACTTCCAAGGAGGAGCCTACCGGGGTATGAAAGTTGACCGTGGTTTCTGAAAAATCTGACTTCGGCACAAACTCGGTGCCCAGCAGCGGCACCATGAAAACGCTGGCGATAAAAATCCCAATCGCCAGCAAGACGGTAGCCAGTTTGTGGCCCAGCGCCCAGCGCAAAATACGTTGGTACACATCCACCAGGTAGTTCGTACCCCGGTCAAACCAGCCGGTGACACGGCCTATGGTTTTGTCGTACCAGTTAGCGGGCCCGCTGTGTTTGCCATGGCTTTGGACACTAGGGTCGTGCCAGACGCTAGAAAGCATAGGGTCCAGCGTGAAGCTCACAAACATGGAGATCAGCACCGCCACCACAATCGTCAGGCCAAATTCGTGGAAAAACTTGCCGATGATGCCGGCCATAAATCCAATGGGTAAAAACACCGCCACGATAGACAGGGTGGTGGCCAGCACCGCCAGCCCGATTTCTTGCGTGCCATCCATAGCGGCTTGAAACGGCGTTTTACCCATTTGAATATGGCGCACAATGTTTTCGCGCACGACGATGGCATCGTCAATCAGCAAACCTACGCACAGGCTAAGCGCCATCATGCTGATCATATTGATGGTAAAGCCCAGCATGTACATGAATAAAAACGTACCTATCAGGGCAATCGGCAGCGTGAGGCCAGTGATGATGGTCGAGCGCCAGGAGTTAAGAAACAAAAACACAATCAATACGGTGAGCACCGCGCCTTCAATCAGCGTGCGATTGACGTTATCCACCGACACCCGGATCTGACGCGACCCATCAGTAATCGTTTCCAGCCGGATGCCCGGCGGCAATTGTTTGCGCACTTCGAGCAGCGTTTTTTCCAGACCGTCAACGACGCTAATCGTGTTTTCGTCTTGCGATTTTTGCACCGACAGCAGCAAGGTGCGTTGCCCGTTGTACAGGGCCAGGTTTTCCACTTCCTGCGCGCCATCTTTGAGTTGTGCAATTTGGCTGACCCGTACCGGTGCCCCATTTTTGCGGGCGACGATGATGTTGCCAAAGTCCTCAGGCCTTGGCACGCGGCCCGAGACCTGAATCACCCGCTCCTGTTCCAAGGATCGGATGCTGCCCAGAGGCAGGTCTTGGTTCTCATTGCGCACGGCCGAGACGACCTGGTCAGGCGTAATGCCCAGCGACTCCATGGCCTGCGGATTGAGGTAAATATTGATTTCGCGTTTGGTGCCGCCCACCACGCTGGCCGATCCCACGCCGGGCACATTTTCCAGACGTTTTTTGAATACCTGCTCAGCCCAGTTGGTCAACTCCACGGCGCTGAGCGCGGGGCCTTTGCCATCGGGCAAGACCGCTACCGACCAGACCGCCTTGGCCGATGGGTCAAAGCGCAGAACCCGTGGCTCTTTCACTTCGGTTCGTAAAAAGGGTTTGACGGATGCAACTTTCTCGCGCACATCGTCGGCCGCTTTGCGACCGTCCATGGTCAGGTCAAAGCTAATGATGACCACCGATTGGCCTTCGTAGCTGCGCGAAGTAAGAGAGCTAATTCCTGCAATCGAGTTGACCGCCTCTTCCAACTTTTTGGAAACTTCGCTCTCGACAATCTCGGGTGCGGCGCCTGGGTAGTCGGTTATTACCACCACCGTGGGGAAGTCGATGGCGGGAAACTGATCGACCTTGAGCCGATTCATGGAAAACAGGCCCAACACCACCAGCGCGACCATCATCATGGTGGCCAACACCGGGTTGTTCAGGCTGACGCGGGTAAACCACATAAATTATTTGCCCGCTTCGTTCACGGTGACAGGCGTGCCTGCCAGCAAGGCGCCCACGCTGCCCAGTAGCGCGCGCGTGCCCGGCGCTAAGCCGATCACTTCGACCATGGTTTGCCCCTGGTAGTCACCGATCAAGCCGGTTACCACGGCTTGATGCTCCACTTTGCCGTCCACGATGGTTTGGGCATAGGTCACCGGCTTGTCTGTGCGTACCGCACTCAAGGGAAGCGCCGGGCCGGTGCGGCTGCCGGTGGACAAACGGCCTTGCACGAACAGCCCTTGTCGCAGTTGTGCATGGGGCGAAAGCGTCAGGTACACCACCACCGCGCGGCTGCCAGCGGTCGCAATCGGGTTGACCCGAGCCACCCTGGCGGCCACGCTGTCAATGCTGCCGTCGATGCTGACCTGCGCCACTTGGCCAAGGCGGACCCGTGCCGCATCTTCGGCGCTCAGGCTCGCTTCCATTTCTAATTGCGCCAGGTCCACTATCTCCACCACACGCGCATCCACGGCAACCCGCTCCCCGTTTTGCGCCAGGCGTTGGGATACCTGGCCGGTAATGGGTGCGCGCATGACCGCGTCGTCCAAAGATTTTTGCAGCACGTCCACACCCGATTGCGCCGCTTGGTAAACGGCTTGGCTGGCCGCCAGGTTGGAAGCGGACATCTCCAGCGCGGTTTTGGAAATAAAGCCCTGGTCCACCAGCGAGCGGTTGTTGTCATAGGTGCGCTGCGCAATATCGACCTGCGCCTTGGCCGATTGGGCTTGCTGCTGTGCCTGGCGCAGGCGCGCCTGGTATTCGGTGCTGTCCACGCGCGCAATCACCTGGCCGGCTTTGACATAGTCGCCCTCGCGCACCAGCAGATCATGCAATTCACCGGATACGCGGGCTTTCACAAAAGCCGAATTCACCGCTTTGACCGGTCCGGAGATTTGCAGCATCTGCACCAGCGCGATAGTTTGCACACTGACCAAGTCGCTGGCGGCCAGCGCCACCACGGGCAAGGGTTTGGCAGCTGCGCTGGCAGCCGATGTGGGATTGGCGGCAGCGCCAGCGCCAGCGGCGGTGGTCGCAGTCGCGTTGCTCTTCATCCGTTGCCATTGCAACGCGCCGCCGCCTGCGGCAAGCGCCAGCACCAGAAATATCCAGGGTAATTTCGATTTCATAAAGCTTTTTCATCAAGTACAGGGTGCGTCGGCTCGCGCAGCAACACCCCGCTAAGGTAGGTATCGATCAAAGCATCCAAATAGGCCAGCGGCTGCAAAGGACTTATTTGCGAGGGGCTCAAGGCCGGCGCGTGGCGCCACAAGGCCAAAAATAGAATAGACGAGAGCAGGGTCAAGGGGCCATACATAGGGTCAATAGGCCGAAATTCGCCCCGCTTCACGCCGCGCGCGTGCACACGTGCAATCAACTCGCGCGCCGGATCAATGACCTCTTCGCGGTAAAAAGCGGCTAATTCAGGAAATTGCTGCCCCTCGCTGAGCATTAGTTTGGCGATGCCGCTGCTTTGGCTGGCGTCTGCCTGCTGCCACCAGGCATGTAAAAACGTGCGCATCAGTCGGTCGGTTGGGCCCTCAAAGGCGTCAATCGCGGCATGAAACTGCGACAACTGGCCCACAATCTTGTCCCGTACCACGGCTTTGAACAACTCTTCCTTGCTGCTGAAATAAAGGAATAAAGTGCCCTTGGATACCCCAGCCATCCGGGCCACGTCTTCCACCTTGGTGGCGGCAAAGCCTTTCTCCACGAACAAGGCCAGCGCCGCCTGCAACAGTTCGCCGGGACGCGCCTCCTTACGACGCTCGCGCTTGACCGGCATGGGGCAGGTAGGTTGGAAGAAGTTTTTGATCAACTGCATTTTTACTGACCAGTTGGTTAGTAGTGTAACGCCTGGCTGCGTACGGGCGCTTGTGCGCTCCTGCGCAGGCTTATTGCCCTGAGCAGGGCAATGCCGTTTTGCCCCCGACGCAAGCTGGTCTACGCCTTGCGGACACGCAAGCGCCTTATGCTCGGGGTTTTGACCATTCGGTCTTGACCTAGGAGAAATTGCGCATGGGCATAGCCACACAAACCCTGGTCCTGGGGGGAGGATGTTTTTGGTGCACCGAATCGGTGTTTTTGCAGGTGCGTGGGCTCACGCAGGTAGAGTCCGGTTACAGCAATGGGCAGGCGCCCCAGCCCACTTACGAGATGGTTTGTACCGGTACCAGCGGCCACAACGAGGTGGTACGGCTGGAGTTTGACCCGCAGCAGATCAGTTTGACCGAGTTGCTGGAGATCTTTTTTCTGATCCATGACCCGACGACCCTCAACCGCCAGGGCCATGACGTGGGTACCCAGTACCGCAGCGCTGTTTACTGCACCACGCCCGAGCAATTACAAGCGGCTAAGGCCATGGTGCATGCTTTGGATGCGGCCGGCGACTTTGGCAAACCCATCGTCACCGAGGTGCAGATGTTGTCCAACTACGCCCGCGCCGAGGAGTACCACCAGAACTACTTTGCCAAAAACCCCGGCCAGGGCTACTGTCTGGCGGTGGCCGCGCCCAAAGTGGCCAAGTTCAAAAAAACGTTTGCGCGGCTAGCCAAGCCCTGACACGCCATTTCCCTATGGCCTGTTTTCTATGATTGAAACGCAGCAATTGCAGTTTGCTTATGGTGCGGGCCAGCCCTTGGTATTCCCGGATGTGGCGGTGCCGCAAGGCGCCGTGGTTTTGCTGAGTGGTCCCTCGGGCAGCGGCAAATCCACCTGGCTGGCATTGCTGGCAGCACTGGTCAAACCCCAGCATGGCGCGCTCACGGTGGCGGGGCAAGACTTGCGGGCTTTGTCCGGCCGCAGTGCCGATGCCTGGCGCGCGCGCAACATCGGATTTTTGCCGCAAAAGCTGTATTTGAGCGCCGCCTTGACGGTGCAGCACAACCTGGAATTGGCTTTTTGGGCGGCAGGCTTGCCGGTCGATAG
>CAMBFO010000012.1 GCA_945865675.1 Comamonas sp. lk | reverse complement strand
GACGGCGCGGCAGATGTCCACGTCGATGCCAGACCATTTGCCATTGGAGTCGGCGGCGCTAAAGCCGGCCAGTCCGGTATGCACGCCACAAACGACTTGGCCGCGCGCCTTGATGGAATCAAGGGTTTTCCCTGCGTGGGCAGGTGCGCTAGCGAGTAAGGCTGCAACAGTAAACACAGCGCCAAGGCCGTGTAAGGGATTGAATTTCATGGTGAATGCTCCAAAAAAATGGGGTTTGCTCCAGGCTTTACGGCCTGCAAGCGCAGGGCAAGCGGAGCCGCCATTGTGCCCCACAGCGCGAATATAGCCTTACCAGCCTGGGTTTGGAATGGCAAATGAAAAAACAGGCCCTTGCGTCTTACCGTCTCTCGCGTGACAACGGGCATTGCCTTGGTAGGCCGCGCGCCTTATGGTTAGCCACTCGCTGCAGCCGCGCAGCACCGGCAAAATAGCGCAGCGATAAGTTAAACAAGGGACAAGCATGGCCAACGCTGTTGATAAAGCGCACTACCGTTTTTGGCCCAAGCGCCTGCCCAAAAATATTACGCCGCCGCACACTGCCTTGTGGGACAACCTGGCCACTAGTGCGCGGCGCTATCCCGACAAAACCGCTATCCGTTTTTTTGGCCGACAAACCAGCTATGCACAGCTGATGGCGCAGACAGAGGCCTTTGCCGCCTATTTGCAGGGCCTGGGTGTGCAGTGCGGCGACCGTGTGGTGCTGCTGATGCAAAACTGTCCACAACTGGTCATCGCGCATTTCGGCATCTTGCGCGCCAATGCGGTGGTGGTGCCGGTCAACCCCATGAACCGGGCCGAGGAATTGAAGCACTACATCCTGGACCCCCAGGCCCGCGTGGCGGTGAGCACTTCCGATCTGGCTGCTGAATTGGCCGCCGCCAGCAATGCCCTGCCAGCGGGCCAAGGGCTGGCGCATATGGTGGTCAGCCATTTCACCGAGGCCTTTGACCCGGCGCAGGGCGACGATGTCCCTCCCGCCGCCTGGGCCGACTGGCTGCTGACGCGCCATGCTTTGCCTGCGTTGGGCGGCGGTGAGGTGCATGCCTGGGCGGACGCGCTAGCCTGCACCGATGCACCGCCCGCGCTGCAAGTCGGGCCGGAGGATTTGGCCGTGCTGCCCTACACCAGCGGCACTACCGGCCTGCCCAAGGGTTGCATGCAGACCCACGCCAGCATCATGCACAACGCCATCTCCAGCGCCATGTGGGGTAACGGCAGCATGGAAAACACCACTTTGATGGTGGTGCCCATGTTCCACATTACCGGCATGGTCAGCCTGATGCATACCAATATTTACTGTGGCGCGACCATGGTGCTGATGCCACGCTGGGACCGCGAGCTGGCTGCGCGCCTGATCGCACAGTGGCGTGTGACGCACTGGACCAATATTCCCACCATGGTGATCGACCTGCTGGGCAGCCCGAATGTGGATAGTTTTGACCTCTCTAGCATGGTCTATATCGGTGGTGGTGGCGCGGCCATGCCGCAAGCCGTGGCGCAGCGCTTGCTAGAGCAATACGGTTTGCGCTATGGCGAAGGCTATGGCCTGACGGAAACCGCAGCGCCTTCGCACAGCAACCCGCCTGATGCGCCCAAGCAGCAATGCCTGGGCATTCCGTTTATAGGCGTCGATGCCCGCGTGGTGGACCCCGACACGCTGCGCGACATGCCGGTGGGTGAGTCCGGTGAGATCATTATGCGCGGCCCGCAGATATTCAAGGGCTATTGGCGCCGGCCCGATGCCACAGCCCAGGCCTTTGTGGAGCTGGACGGGCATGTGTATTTCCGCTCGGGCGATTTGGGCCGGGTCGATGAAGACGGCTATTTTTTCATGACCGATAGGCTTAAACGCATGATCAATGCCTCGGGCTTTAAGGTCTGGCCAGCGGAAGTAGAAGCGCTGATGTTCCGCCACCCGGCCATCCAAGAGGCTTGCATCATCGCCACCCACGACGCCTATCGCGGCGAGTCGGTTAAAGCCATGGTGGTGTTGCGCGGCACGCACAAGGGACAAGTGCGCGAGCAAGACATCATCGACTGGTGCCGCGACAATATGGCGGTCTATAAAGTGCCGCGCGCTGTCGAATTTTTAGATGCGCTACCCAAAAGTGGCGCTGGCAAGGTGATGTGGCGCTGGTTGCAAGAGCAAGAGTTAGCCCGCAGCGCAGCGCACGAAAACAATCCTCTTTAAGGTGAAAAGAATTTTTTATGACGGCATCGCATCCACTCCCCACCGCAGCGCTCACATCGCAGGGTTTTGACCCGGCGCGCGCCAGCCGCCTCTTGGACATTTTGCAGGCCGAAGTGGCCAAAGGTCGCTTGCCCGGCGCCGTGGCAATGATCGCCCGAAATGGCAAAGTGGTTTTACATGAGGCCATCGGTCAGCGCGACCCGGCCAGCGGCGCGGCCATGCACAAAGACGCGATCTTTCGCATTTACTCCATGACCAAACCCCTGGTTTCTGTGGCCACTATGCAACTGGTGGAGCAAGGGCGCTTGTTCCTCAGTGATCCGGTGGCACGCTACCTACCCGCTTTTGCCAAGGTGCAAGTGGCGCATATCGAAAACGGCCAGATGCAACTGCGCCGGCCCCGCGCGGCCATCACGGTCTATGACTTGTTGCGCCATACGGCGGGCATGACGTATGAGTTTTTGGGCCAGGCGCCGGTGCAAAAAAAATATGACGAAGCAGGCCTGCGCACCACTACGCGCGGCCATAGCAATGCACAATTTGCGGAACTTCTGGCCAGTATGCCGCTGATGTTCGAGCCCGGCAGCATTTGGGAATACAGCCGCTCAACCGATGTGCTGGGCGCGCTGCTTGAAGTGGTCTCGGGCCAAAGTTTGGGCCGCTTGCTGCAAGAGCAGGTGCTGGGGCCGCTGGGCATGGTGGACACTGCTTTTTATGTGCCCCCCGACCAGCAGCACCGCATCGCGCAGGCCTTTGCCCACGACCCCGATGGCGGTACGCCCATGGAACTCATTGATTTGACGGAGGTGCCAAAGCTGGAGTCCGGCGGTGGCGGCTTAGGCGGTACCGTAGCCGACTATGCGCGCTTTTGCCAGTGCATGCTCAATGGCGGCGAGCTGGACGGGCAGCGCCTGCTTAGCCCGCATACCGTGCGTTTCATGACGTCGGACCACTTGGGCCGCATGGGCCAGAACCGCACCGAAAACGCAGGCAATATGCTGGCACCAGGCACCGGCTTTGGCTTGGGTTTTTCGGTTCGCTTGGCCGATGGCCTGGACACGGCGCCAGGCAGCGTGGGCCTGTATTCCTGGGGTGGCATCGCCGGTACCACGTTTTGGGTGGACCCGAAAGAGCACATGTTTGCCATCCTCATGATCCAGGCGCCCAACCAGCGCGAGTACTACCGGCCCTTGTTTCGCAACATGGTGTACGCGGCGATGGTCAGCTAGGAATCGGTTCCCTTTAGGCGCTGGCTACTTGCAGCACCAGCTTGCCAAAGTTTTCACCGTTAAATAGCTTGAGCAAAGCTTCTGGGAAGTGCTCAATACCTTCGACGATATCTTCTTTGCTTTTCATGCGCCCGTCCTTGAGGTAGCCGGCCATCTCTAGCACCGCCAGGTGGTAGCGGTCGGCGTAGTCGAACACCACAATGCCCTCCATGCGGGCGCGGTTGACCAGCAGGCTCAGGTAGTTTTTCGGACCGGCAGCGGCGGTGGTGGCGTTGTATTGGCTAATGGCGCCGCAAATAATGATGCGGGCTTTGCGGTTGATGCGGGCCAGCACGGTGTCCAAAATCTCGCCGCCCACGTTGTCAAAGTAAATATCCACGCCCTTGGGGCAATGCTCTTTGAGGCCTTCGCGCACCGCACCGGGTCCGGCTTTGTAGTCGATGCAGGCATCAAAGCCCAGCTCTTTCACCACCCAGTCGCACTTGGCCTTGCCACCGGCAATACCCACCACACGGCAACCTTTGATCTTGGCCACCTGGCCCACGGTTTGCCCCACCGCACCGGCTGCGCCGGACACCACCAAGGTTTCACCAGCCTGAGGCTGACCCACGTCCATCAAACCAAAGTAGCCGGTCATACCGGGCATGCCCAGCACGTTCAGCCATTGCGTCAAACTGCCCATGCGTAAATCAATTTTGACAATGCCATTGCGCCGGAACTCGTCTGCTTCCAGGCGCAAATACTGCTGCACGCCAAAGCCTGCGCTGACCATATCGCCTACCGCAAAATGTGCGCTCTTGGACGCAATCACCCGGCCCACGCCACCGGCACGCATCACTTCGCCAATGCCCACCGGCGGGATGTAGCTGCGCCCCTCGTTCATCCAGCCGCGCATGGCCGGGTCCAGCGACAAGGCCAGCGTTTGCACTAGCACGCCGCCCTGCGCAGGTTCGGCCACCGCTTCAGTAGTTGCACTCCAGTTGTCCCGCGTCGGCAGGCCTACCGGGCGCGAGGCCAAGCGGAATTGGTGGTTGGTGAGGGTGGATACAGCGGTGTCGGACATAAGTTAGGCCTCATGGGGGGCGGTTGGAAAAAGAGCGGATGCTAGTGGCAGTGTGCGGCGGCGTGGGTTACCGAAGTGACAAAGGCGGCACAGGCCGATTGCGTTAGTCAGTTCAACTCCGGTGCAATCAATCGAACCGTTGGGAAGTAGCTTGCATAGCGCCGCACATCGCGCGTTAGAACCGGCAGGCTTGCCACCGCAGCGTGTGCGCCTATAAAAAAGTCCGCCAGCACATTGGTCTTGGCGCCGCCTTGGCGCCGGTACTGCACAAAGGCTTTTCCAGCCAAAAAAAGCGCTGGCTTGGGTGTTTCGATCACCGGGATTTGCAAGTCGGCAAGTCTGGCATCGAGTGCTTCCACGGTATCAAAGGTGAGCGATAACTCAGCATAAATGACCGGGTTGATGATCAGGCGGTGGATCTGTGCCTGTGCGCGTAACTGTGTGATCGACCAGTCGGCCCAGTCCGGGTCGTTTCCCAGCACATCCACCAGGACATTGGTATCCACCAGCATGGTTTATCCGCGCAGCAAGGCCATCAGGTCTTTGGTGCGCCACTGCACATCAGCCTTGCCCCGCGCAGCTGCAAAGCGGTCCTGCTTGGCGCGCGATTTGCGAGCAGTCTGGCTTGCAGCTGCCTTTTGCAAAACGACTTGGCCAGCGGGGTTCACTGCAAAGTCAATAGCGCTGCCGGGCATCAAGCCCATGGCATCACGTATTTGCTTGGGGATGGTGACTTGGCCCTTGATTGTGAGCGTGGTACTCATGTCGAATACTCCTTTAAATCATTACTAGATTCTATCGCGGTAATACTTTTTGCGATGCGGGCCTTACACCCGGAACCATGATAATTGCGCCCCACTGCGCAGTTCGCTTGGTGCGTGCCCAAATCCGTATCCTATCGCCCATGTCCACCTCCACATTCCACCCCCCGCTAACCAAACCCGCCGAACTAGACAAGAGCTTGCGCACACGCGGCTACGCGGTCTTGTCGGCCACAGATCTGCGTGCGCTGGCACAGGCCGAAGGCGCCCGCTTGCAGGGTTTTGGTGCGCTGTGGGACGACTTGCCGCCCGATGGGTATTTGAAAGACGGCGGGCGCTACCGGCGCAGGAGGCATAGTTGTTTCGTTGTCGGGGCCGATGGCGATGTGCAACAGGCTGCGCACAGGCCGCATTGGCAGCCCTTGGAATACAACGCGCTGCACGGCGGTATGCAGCGCCATTTCGAGCCTATGGCTGATGCGATGGCGTCGCACCCTGACTGGCTGGCTGTATTGCAATGGCTGGGCCGCGTGGCTAGCAACTTGCGCGGCGCGCAAACCTGGTATGCCGAGGCGCACCAGTTCCGCATTGACACCACCGACGGCATTGGCCGACCCACGCCCGAAGGCGCCCATCGCGATGGCGTGGACCTGGTAGCGGTGTTTCTACTCTCGCGCCAAGGCATTAAAGGCGGCGAGACGCGGGTCTTCGAGGCGGACGGGCCTAACGGCCAGCGCTTTACTTTGGACGAAGCCTGGTCGGTACTCTTACTGGACGATGCCCGCGTGATTCACGAGTCGACGCCCATCCAACCCCTGCAAGCTGGTGGCTACCGCGACACGCTGGTAGTCACCCTGCGCGCCGGGGGTTTTCAGGGCGACTAAGCCTAGCGCGGCTTTAGGCCTGGCGCTCAAAAATAGCGGCGATACCTTGGCCCCCGCCTATGCACATGGTGACCAGCGCATAGCGCCCGTTAATGCGCTCCAACTCGTACAAGGCTTTGACGGTGATGAGCGCGCCGGTCGCGCCAATGGGGTGCCCTAGCGAAATGCCCGATCCGTTGGGATTGACCTTGGCCGGGTCCAGGCCCAGGTCGCGCGTTACTGCGCAGGCTTGTGCGGCGAAGGCTTCGTTGGCTTCGATGACGTCCAGGTCCTGGACGGTTAGGCCGGCTTTTTGCAACGCTAGTTTGCTAGCGGGCACCGGGCCGATGCCCATGTACTGCGGGTCCACACCGGCATGGGCGTAAGCGACCAAGCGCGCCAGGGGCTTGAGCCCGCGCGCTTTGGCCACACCGGCTTCCATCAACACCACCGCCGCAGCAGCGTCGTTAATGCCCGAGGCATTGCCCGCGGTCACGGTGCCGTTTTCTTTCAGGAAAACAGGTTTCAATTTCGCCAATTCAGCCGCAGTGCAGTTGGGGCGGAAATGTTCGTCGGTGGCGTAGGCCACATCGCCTTTGCGGCTTTTGAGGATGACCGGCATGATCTGGCTGCTGAAGTAGCCCGCTTCTGTGGCGCGTTGGGCGCGGTTGTGGCTTTCAACGGCCAGCGCGTCTTGCGCTTCGCGGCTGATGCCCCATTTGGCGGCGATGTTTTCAGCGGTCACGCCCATGTGGATGTTTTGGAAGGGGTCGTGCAGCGCGCCGACCATCATGTCGGTCATTTTGGCGTCGCCCATGCGCGCGCCCCAGCGCATATTGAGCGAAGCAAAGGGCGCGCGGCTCATATTCTCTGCGCCGCCGCCGATGGCAATGTCGGCATCGCCCAACAAAATGCTTTGGCTGGCGTTGACGATGGCTTGCAGGCCCGAGCCGCACAAGCGGTTTACGTTGAAGGCCGGCGTACTCTGGTCGCAGCCGCCACCGATGGCCGCGACGCGCGAGAGGTACATATCTTTGGGCTCGGTGTTGACCACATGGCCAAAGACCACATGGCCCACGTCCTTGCCGTCTACCTGCGCGCGGGACAGCGATTCGCGCACCACTTGCGATGCCAGCTCAGTGGGCGCGATGTCTTTGAGGCTGCCGCCAAAAGTGCCAATAGCGGTACGCACCGCGCTGACTACAACTACTTCACGGGACATGGTTTTTCCTTGGTTTCAAAAACAAAAATTGGGGCTGCTAGGCCTGGACAGAACCGAATTTTCCTAGCCCATGCGTACAGGCGGCTTACGCCCTTGTCGGGCTCAGCCGCGTACGTCGGCTACTGGCTCGGCGCCAAAGTCCGGCTGTGCCAAGAAGGCTAGGATGCGCGCTGCGGCATCCGCTGGGCTGCTCAGCATGCCACGCTCATGTAGGGCTTGGAAGTTGGCCAGGTCGGGAAAGGATTGCGGGTCAGCGCTGCGCAATTGCACCTGCATATCCGTGGCGATGACGCCCGGCGCTAGTGCGCATACCTTGGCGCCATGGGCTTGCAGCGCCTCTTCCATCGCCAGGCTGCGGCTGAAATGGTCTAGGCCCGCTTTGGCGGCGCAGTAACTGGCCGACGACGCCATGGCGCGCCGGCCCAGGCCAGAGGAAATATTGAGCACCTTGCGCGGCGCCGTCCAATCGCGCGTTGCGTCCAAAAACGCGGCGCACAAAAGCAGGGGAGCTTCCAGGCCGACGCGCAAGGCATTGGCCAGGTCGGCCGACTGCCCGTCACGCAATGGCGCCAGTGCCGAAAGTACACCCGCGTTGTTGATCAGCGTGGCCGATTGCAAGGCAGCAGGGTCTTGCGCTTGCAGCCAAGCGCTTAAGCGCGCTGCAACCGGCGCCGCGTCAGCCAGGTCTGCTTGCCATTGCTCCAGCGTGGCGCCGCGCTGCGCGGCCAAGGCATCGAGCGATGCATTGGACTTTCGGGAAATACACAGCAGCAGCGTGCCGGGCTGCAGCAGTTGTTCGGCCATGGCCAGGCCCATGCCGCGCGAGGCGCCGGTCAATAGGGTGAGTCGTTGTTGCATAGGATTGATCGCGAAGGTTTAGGTGTGGCCTGATTTTGGCAGGGCCGGGCATGGATGGGTGCAGCGCAGCGCTCGGTCACAATCGGCGCATGGCCCTCAAATCAACGATTTTTAAAGCAAACCTGCAAATTGCAGACATCGATAACAGCTATTACGCCGACCACACGCTGACATTGGCCCGCCATCCCAGCGAAACCGACGAACGCATGATGGTGCGCCTGTGCGCGCTGGCCTTGCAGGCGCATACCCTGAGCAGCTTGTGCAATGGTGACGGCACCCTGGCCTTTGGTGCCGGCTTGTCGGACCCGGACGAGCCCGATGTCTGGTTGCGCGATTTCACCGGCCGCACCCGCGTGTGGATTGAAGTGGGCCAGCCCGAAGACAAGCCGCTGATCAAAGCCTGTGGCAAGTCCGACCAAGTGGTGTTGTACAGCTTTAACCACGCTGCCGAAGTGTGGTGGCGCGGCATGGAAAGCAAACTCAGCCGCCCGCAAAACCTGCGCGTCTATCGCGTGCCCACCCTGGCCTCGCAAGCGCTGATTCCCTTGGCCCAGCGCAGCATGCAATTGCAAGCCACGGTGCAAGAAGGCGTGCTGACGCTTGGCGATGCCAGTAGAACGGTCGATATAGAGCCGGTACGCTGGAAGTAGGGTGTGCGCAGGGCCTGCGCTAGCCTAACCTGGACGCCGTTCGTAGGCTGGCAAATCGTCGGGGATGTGGTGAAAAGGCTGTTTGTCGACGGTAAAGATGGCTACTGTCGGCTTGAAGACTGAAGGGTCATCCAGCGTACCCACTTTGACAATCATGGAGCCGGGTCGCTTGGGGCTTTGGGTGCCTAGCGAGGTGCCGCACTGGCTGCAAAAAAAACGCGTCACCGGGCTTTCCAAATCGCTGCGTTTGAAGGTGGCAGGCTCGCCGCGCGTAAAACGAAAGCCCTCCAAAGGCAGCACCATCGCCACATTGGGGTTGCCACCGGATATGTATTGGCATTCGCGGCAATGGCATTGCAGCGACAACTGCGGCGCGCGCGTGGCCTCGTAGGCAATCGCCCCGCAGTAACAACGACCGGTAATGGACATGGTGAACTCCTTTGTGTGCGATGCGCCGCAGCCAGGGCGCCAGACGCTCTGCACTATCGTAGCGCGCGCCGGGTGTGGGCGAGCGCCCAATTCCCCTATTATTGCGGCATGACATTGCCCATCCACACCCTTATCGACTTGCAAACCTATCCATTGGACCAGCCCGGCTCGGAGCCTTGGCTGGCGCTGGTACAGCGATGTCGCGCTGATTTGGAGGCGGCGGGCATGTATGAGTTGCCGGGCTTTCTGAAGGCCCAGGCGCTGGCCGAATGCGTGGCTAAGGTGTCGCCGCGCATGGCTAGCGAGTCGGCTGAAATTAGGCGCGACCACAATATTTATTTTTTGGATCGGGTGGAGGGTCTGCCTGACGACCACCCGGCACTTCGAAAAATCACCACCATCAACCACACTTTGTGCGCCGACCAGCTGCGCGACACGCCACTGACCCAGGTCTACGAGTGGCCGCAGTTCCGGCAGTTTATCGCGGCCACCATGCAATTGCCGGTGTTACATGTAATGGACGACGAGTTGGCCCGCGTGAACGTCTTGAGCTACCGCCCCGGCGAAGCGCTCAACTGGCATTTCGACAGGTCGGAGTTCACCACCACCTTGCTCTTGCAGCGGGCTGGCAAGGACGGTATGTTCCAGTACCGGCGCGGTTTGCGTACCGACAGCGACCCCAACTATGAAGGCGTGGCCCGCATGCTGGCCGGGCAAGATCCGCAAGTGATAAGCGCAGACCTGGAGCCCGGCGCCCTGAATGTTTTTCGTGGCCGCAACACTGCCCACCGCGTCACCACCGTAGCTGGCGACCAGGAACGCCTGGTGGCCGTGTTTTCTTTGTACGAAAAACCGGGCGTGCGGTTTACAGAAACCGAAAACCTAGGCTTTTACAAGCGGGCGCAGGCTTTTCCGGCCTGAGCTGCGAAGCTAACCCTGCACCGCCTCTACAAAAAACTTCACCCGCCGCACGCCGTTCCATTCGTCGGCGTCTAGGCGAAAGGCCATGGTGACTTTGGCCGGCAAGGGGTCAGTGTGGCCGAACCAAATGCCGTCCACCGGCTCGCCCTGGTGTTTGAGCTTCAGCGCGAGGTGTTTTTCACCCACGATGCGTTGGGATAGCACTTCTACCTCTTCGCTAAAGGTGGGTGTGGCAAAGCCCTGGCCCCAGACTTCTTTGTGCAGCGTGTCCACCAGGTCCACGCGGCGGTATTCCGGGGCTAAGGGGCCATCGGTGGCCAGGCGCCGCTGCAAGGTGGCCTCGTCCAGCCATTCGTGCGCCACCTCGCTCAGGGCTTGTTCAAAAGTGTCCAGGTGTTCTTCGCTGATGGTGCAGCCCGCCGCCATGGCGTGCCCGCCAAAGCGCAGCAGCACGCCGGGGTAGCGCTTGGCCACCAGGTCCAGCGCGTCGCGCAAATGAAAGCCGGCGATCGAGCGGCCCGAGCCCTTGAGTTCATGCTCTTTGCCCGGTGCTTGGCTGGCGGCGAACACAAAGCTGGGCCGGTGGAATTTGTCTTTGATGCGCGCCGCCACGATGCCGACCACGCCTTCATTAAATTCGGGGTCGAAAACGCATATCGCCGGTGGCGCCTCGTCCTCAGCGTCAAACAAAGACTCGGCCACTTCCATAGCCACGTCGCGCATATCGCCTTCGATGACGCGGCGATCGCGGTTGATGCCGTCCAGCGCGCGCGCCAGTTCGTCGGCACGTGCCGGGTCGTCGGTGAGTAAGCATTCAATGCCCAGCGTCATGTCCGACAAGCGCCCTGCCGCATTGATGCGCGGCCCCAGCGCAAAGCCAAAATCTTGGCTGGTGGCAATGGCCGGTTTGCGGCCGGCTGCGCGAAACAAGGCCTCCATGCCCGCAGGCATCGCCCCGGCACGCACGCGCTTTAAGCCCTGGGCCACCAGGCGGCGGTTGTTGGCGTCCAGGCGCACCACATCAGCCACCGTGCCCAGCGCCACCAGGGGCAGCAGGGTGTCCAGCTTGGGCTGGGTGGCAGGGTCAAACACACCGCGCGCGCGCAGTTCGGAGCGCAGCGCCAGCAGCACATAAAACATCACGCCCACACCGGCCAGCGCTTTGCTTACAAAGCCGCAGCCCTGCTGGTTCGGGTTGACGATGACGTCGGCATCGGGCCGTTCGGTGGCGGGTAGGTGGTGGTCGGTCACCAGCACTTGCAGGCCCAGCGCTTTGGCATGGGCTACGCCTTCGACGCTGGCGATCCCGTTGTCCACGGTGATCAGCACATCAGCGCCCTGGGCTTTGACGCGCTCGGCAATCGGCGCGGTCAGGCCGTAGCCATCGACCACGCGGTCTGGCACCAGATAGCCCAGGTGCGCTGCGCCCAGCAATCGCAGGCCACGCATCGCCAGCGCGCAAGCCGTGGCGCCATCGCAGTCGTAGTCGGCCACCACGCACAGGCGCTTGCCCTGGGCAATGGCATCGGCCAACAAGCTAGCGGCAGCGTCTATGCCCAACAGGCCTGCAGGCGGCAAGAGCTTGGCCAGGCTGTCGTCAATCTCGTCGGTGCAGGTAACGCCACGCGCCGCATACAAGCGCGCCAGCAAGGGGTGAACGCCGGCCTGTTCCAGTGCATACACGCTGCGTGGCGGGATATCGCGGGGGATGATTTTCATAAGTCGTGTAGGAAGTGGTGAAGCGCAGGGGTGCTCCATGCTTGCTGGATGCGTTGCCAAAGCGAGGCGCGGCCCAAGATACAAGTGCGTGCCCCTTTCTCGCCGCAAAAGGTTATGCTGATGGCCGGGCTGGATGCTTGCAGTGCGGCCAGGGGGGCAAACACTTCGGTGTCCAGGTCCTGCCAGACCTGCGTCCAGGCCTGCGCGTCATCGCGCAGCGCGCTTAGGCTCAGTGTTTCGATGTACATGGCGTGCGGGCTGATTAAACCGAAGGGGCCGCTGGTGGGGGCAAAAAGCGCAAGAGCGTAGCTATCTGTCACATGCGCCGCCGCGCTGGTGGGCAGGGGGCTGCCGGTGCCGCTGATCCAAAAGCCATTGACCGGGACTTGGCCGCTTGCGCTGCGGGCGTCGTTCAGCGCATGGGTGTAGAGCAGCATTTGCATTTCGTTTTGCAAACGTCGCAGGCCTTGCGCTGCGCTCTGGCGGGGTATCCAGGCATCTATGGGCTGGCCACGCGCCCGCGCGAGCGAGGCGCTGGCCAGATCCTGGAATACCGGACCTTGCGCTAACCAGGTCAAGGCGCTGTGCCAATGCAGGGCGATGCCGTCTTCTTCAAAGTAGGGCTGCATCGCTGCCAGCAGGGTGCGCGAGGCGTCCTCAGGAAGTTGCAATGCATCGGGATCTTGCATGGCGACGTGGTCGCTGTGGATTTGCAAATGGCAGGGGCTGATCAGCGCCCAGTGTTGGCCGCTTTGGCTCAGACCATGGGCCTGCGCCAGCCACGCGGCCCAGGGCACTAAGCCGTCGGGGTAGGCCTGACCGGTCGCCAGATGTTCGGCCAGCGGGGTCAGACTATGCGGGGTGCCGGTGTGACGCGTCTGCGCCGCAACCCGCTGCAGCAGTGCGCGCAAATGGGGCAGGTTCAAGGTGGCGCTGGCGGCGCGGCATCGCGGACCAGCGGCCGCGGCGTGGGAAATCACAATGTGCATGTCCCGATTGTCCTGCACGCCTTGGTTCGCGTGCCCAAGCGCCGACTTGGGAAACTGCCACAATCCGCCCGTCATGAACCTTCCCTTTGAATTGCGTATCGGCTGGCGCTATACCCGTGCGGGCCGCAGTACCCGGCGTAACGGCTTTATCTCGTTTATTTCCGGCGTTTCCATGCTGGGCATTGCGCTAGGCGTGGCGGCGCTGATTATTGTGCTTAGCGTCATGAACGGCTTTCAACGCGAGGTGCGCGACCGCATGCTCAGCGTGGTGTCGCACATCGAGATTTATGCGCAGGACGGCGCCGCTTTGCCCGATGCGGCGCAGACGCTAGTGCAAGCGCGTACCAACCCGCAGGTGGTGGGCGCAGCGCCCTTTATTGCAGCGCAAGCCTTGCTCGCGCGTGGCGAAGACATGCGCGGCGTGCTGGTGCGCGGGATTGACCCGGTATTTGAGCCCGAGGTCACTGAACTGGGTAAGCCCGAGCAGCGCGCTGCACTGCAGCGCCTGCAAGCGGGCAAGTTTGGCGTGGTGCTGGGTAGCGAACTGGCGCGAGCTTTGGGTGTGCGCGTAGGCGACCCAGTGACTCTGATAGCCCCCAGCGGCCAGCTCACCCCTGCAGGGGTGGTGCCGCGCCTCAAACAAATGGAAGTGCTGGGCACCTTTGATTCCGGGCATTTTGAATACGACTCCACACTGGCGCTGGTGCATTGGGAAGATGCGGCTCGCATCTTCCGCCTGGAAGGACCCAGCGGTGTGCGCTTGAAGCTGCGCGATTTGCACCAGGCCCGCGCAGTGGCGGCTGAGCTGCAAGTGGCCATGGGGCTGGGGGTTTATGTGCGTGACTGGTCGCAACAAAACCGCACTTGGTTTGCCGCGGTACAGGTGGAAAAACGCATGATGTTCATCATCCTCACGCTTATCGTGGCGGTGGCGGCATTCAATTTGGTGAGTACCTTGGTAATGACGGTGACGGACAAGCGTGCCGACATTGCTATCTTACGCACGCTGGGCGCCAGCCCGGCCAGCATCTTGGGGATTTTTGTGGTGCAAGGTGCGCTGGTGGGGGTGATTGGGACTGCGCTGGGTTTGCTTTTAGGCCTTGGCGTCGCATTCAATATCGATGTCATCGTGCCTGCTATCGAACGCGCCTTGGGGGCCAATTTTTTGCCCAAAGACTTGTACCTGATCAGCCGCATGCCTAGCGATCCGCAGGCAGGTGACATCGTGCCCATTGCCCTGATAAGTTTCTTAATGTCATTTGTGGCCACGCTGTATCCCAGCTGGCAGGCCTCCCAGGTGAATCCGGCGGAGGCCTTGCGCTATGAATGATGTCTCGAAAAATACCTCCGAAGTACTACTCAGTTGCAGCGGCCTGGGCAAGCGTTTTCACGAAGGACGCTTGGACGTGACGGTGCTGCGCGGCGTGGATTTGCAAGTGCGCCGGGGTGAAACGGTGGCGATTGTGGGTGCTTCGGGTTCGGGTAAAAGCACGCTTTTGCATTTGCTGGGAGGCTTAGACGCGCCCAGCAGTGGCAGCGTTAGCTTGTGCGGCCAGGCTTTGGCTTCGCTGGACGCAGCGGCCCAAGGGCGCTTGCGTAATCGGCACTTGGGCTTTGTCTATCAGTTTCACCATTTGCTGCCTGAGTTCAGCGCACTGGACAACGTGGCCATGCCATTGACCTTGCGCCGCAGCAAGGCGGCCGATGCACACACAGCCGCCTTGGCGATGCTCGATAAAGTCGGCCTGGCGCACCGCGCAGCACATCGGCCGGCCGAATTGTCCGGGGGCGAGCGCCAGCGGGTGGCCATCGCCCGCGCCCTGGTCACGCAGCCCGACTGCGTGCTGGCCGACGAGCCCACCGGCAACCTGGACCGTAGCACCGCCGACGGCGTGTTTGGCTTGATGCTGCAACTGGCGCGCGAGCAAGGCACAGCCTTTGTGCTGGTCAGCCACGACCACACGCTGGCCGCCAAATGCAGTCGGCGTTTGCGTTTGGACGGCGGCGTGCTGCTTGAGCAATCCCAGCCCTAGCGCCGGGAATTTGGGCATGTGGATCGACAGCCACGCCCATCTGGATGCGCCTGAGTTTGCAGCGGACCGCGCGCAAGTGCAGGTCCAAACGCGTGCAGCGGCCGTGGCGCATTGTTTTATCCCAGCGGTTGAGCGCGCCAATTGGGATACGGTACGTGATTTGGCCCATGCCCAGGGCGATAGCTATGGACTTGGCATCCATCCGCTGTATGTCCCCCAGGCGGAGGTGGCGGATTTGCAGGCGCTGGATGTGGCGCTAAAAGCGCAATGCGCAGACCCGCGCCTCGTGGCAGTCGGCGAAATTGGTTTAGATTTTTTTGTGCCCGCACTTTGCAGCCCTGCGATGCGCGAGAAGCAAGAGTTTTTTTACCGTGCACAACTGGAATTGGCCCGCAAGCATGATTTGCCCGTGGTGCTGCATGTGCGCCGCAGCGCGGATCGGCTGCTGAAATATTTGCGTGCAGTGGGCCAAGGCGGCTACCGCTGGCGCGGCATTGCCCATGCTTTTAATGGCAGCGATGCGCAGGCGCAGCATTTTGTGGAGTTGGGTTTCAAACTCGGCTTTGGCGGCGCGGTGACCTTTGAGCGCGCCTTGCAATTGCGCAGCTTGGCACAAAGCCTGCCGCTGGAAAGCCTGGTGCTGGAAACGGATGCGCCCGATATACCGCCGCACTGGCTGTACCGGACTGCGACAGAGCGTGCTAAAGGGATGACCCAGGGCCGCAACGCGCCCGAACAGCTGCCGCAAATTGGAAAATTACTCGCCGGTTTGCGCAAACTGGATGTGGAGGATTTGCGCAGCGCCATGTGGCGCAATACGCTCGATGCGCTGCCCAAAATCGCAGCACTGGTATAAACAGCGCTTGTTTGCCCCACTGGTGTCCGCTTGAAACCTTCTGCCTACGACGAATTGCCCGAAGTGAATTTTTCGGAAGAAGGGGCTATCCGCCACCTGCATCTGGGCAGCATCTGGATTCAGGGCTCCATGCTGATGGACGAGCCCACGGCCCTGGTGCATGAGTACATCCAACGCATGATGGCCTGGCTGATGCTCATGGATCCATCCACTGCGTCCAAGCGCCAAGCTTTGCAATTGGGACTTGGCGCCGGCTCGCTGACTAAGTTTTGCGCGCTGGAAATGGGCATGCGCACCACGGCCATTGAACTCAACCCGCAGGTGCTGCACGCCTGCCGGGGCTGGTTTCATTTGCCTATGGATAACCCGCGTATGAAAGTCGTTCTGGCCGATGCGGCCCAAGAAATTCGGCAAAAACGCTGGCAGGGTGTGGTCGATGCCTTGCACGTCGATTTGTACGACCATGAGGCCGCAGCACCGGTGCTCGACAGCCCGGATTTTTACGCCGACTGTCGCCGCACCCTGACGGACGACGGTTGTATGACGGTGAATTTGTTTGGCCGCAGTTCTAGTTTTGACCGCAGCGTAGAGCGCATTGCCAGCGCCTTCGGACGCGATGCGATTTGGGCCTTCAAGGCCACGCGTCAGGGCAATACCGTGGTCCTGGCCCAGCGCACTGCCACGCGGCCGCCGCGGGCCACCTGGGCGGCGCGCGGCGAATACATTCAAGAACAATGGGGATTGCCTGCGCGTCAGTGGGTGCGGGTCTTAAAGCCAGTGGTTTAAATTTTTCAACAGGAGTCAGTATGAAATTAGTACGCTACGGCGCAGCCGGTCGTGAGAAACCGGGTGTTATCGATGCGCAAGGCAAATTGCGCGATTTGTCCGGGCATATCAAGGACATCACTGCGGACCACTTGAACGACAAAGCGCTGGCTATGCTGGCCCGTATCAAGACGGATGCATTGCCTCTGGTGCGTGGCAAGCCCCGCATGGGCTGCCCCATCAGTCAGGTGGGTAAATTCATTGCCATCGGCCTGAACTATGCCGACCATGCCGCCGAGTCCAACATGCCGATCCCGCAAGAGCCGGTGGTGTTTATGAAGGCCAATAGTTGCGTGCAAGGCCCTAACGACGATGTGATGCTGCCCAAAAATTCGGTCAAAACCGACTGGGAGGTGGAGTTGGGCGTGGTGATCGGCTCGCTTGCGAGCCATGTGTCCCAAGCCCGTGCGCTGGACTACGTGGCTGGCTATTGCACTATCAATGACTTGTCGGAGCGCGAATTCCAAATCGAGCGCGGCGGCACCTGGGACAAGGGCAAGGGTTGCGACACCTTCGGCCCTATCGGCCCCTGGCTGGTCACCCGTGACGAAGTGTCCAAGCCCCAGCGCCTGGGTATGTGGCTCGATGTCAACGGCGTGCGTATGCAAACCGGCAATACCAAAACCATGATCTTCACCGTGGCCAAGCTGGTGAGCTATGTGAGCCAGTTTATGACTTTGATGCCCGGCGACGTTATCACCACCGGCACGCCACCCGGCGTGGGCATGGGCATGAAGAAAAATGGCAAACCCGCGCCTTCTTACCTGAAGGCCGGCGACACCATCGCCTTGGGTATCGACGGCCTGGGTGAGCAGCACCAGAAGGTGGTGGCCTTTAAAAAGCGTTGATAAGCGTCTCGGTGTAAAGCGCGATACCCTAGCTTAATTGCCGCATTTTTAAGCATTTACGAATTAGTGCAGAATCGCGCCACTTCAATTGACGTTCAGGAGACAAAGAATGCAAATAAAAAGTCAAAAAGACTTCTTTGCGGGCCTCATGTTTTTGCTGGTAGGACTGGCATTTGCTTGGGGTGCAGGTAGCTATTCCGTCGGCACCGGCGCCCGCATGGGGCCAGGTTATTTCCCCATGGTGCTGGGCGTGCTATTGGCTGTTCTGGGCTTGATTGTCACCATCACGGCCTTGGTCGTGGAGACGGCCGATGGCGATCCAGTGGGCCGTATTGCTTGGAAGCCGCTGGTATTCATCATTGCGGGCAATTTGGTTTTTGGCGCCTCGATTGGCGGCCTGCCCAGTATCGGCCTTCCGCCCATGGGTTTGATTTTTGGGATTTTTGCCCTGACCTTTGTGGCGAGTAATGCGGGCGATGAATTTAAATTCAAAGAAGTGCTGATTCTTGCGGTCCTACTTTCCTTGTTTAGCTATGCCGCATTCATCATGCTGCTGAAGCTGCAGTTCCCGGTCTGGCCGACCTTTTTGACCCGTTAAGGAGCCGCCATGGATTTATTCAATAACCTCGCCCTGGGTTTCGGGGTCGCGTTCACGCTGCAAAACCTGGCTTACGCCTTTACCGGTTGCCTTTTGGGCACGCTGATCGGCGTCTTGCCGGGCATCGGGCCGCTGGCCACGATTGCCATGTTGTTGCCTGCCACTTATGCGCTGCCCCCGGTGGCGGCGCTGATCATGCTGGCCGGTATTTATTACGGCGCCCAATACGGCGGCTCTACTACCGCGATTTTGGTCAACCTACCGGGCGAGTCTTCTTCGGTAGTGACGGTCATCGACGGCTACCAGATGGCGCGTAATGGCCGCGCCGGTCCGGCGCTGGCGGCCGCAGGCTTGGGTTCGTTTTTCGCCGGTTGCGTAGGCACTTTGATTTTGGCCGCCTTCGCCGCGCCGCTGACCGAATTGGCCTTTAAATTTGGCCCTGCGGAGTATTTCTCTCTCATGATTTTGGGTCTGATTGGTGCGGTGGTGCTGGCTTCGGGCTCGCTCATTAAAGCGGTGGCCATGATTGTGCTGGGCCTGCTGTTGGGCATGGTCGGCACCGACGTGAACTCGGGCGTGGCGCGTTTTAGTCTGGACGTGCCTGAATTGACCGATGGCATCGGCTTTATCGTCATTGCCATGGGGGTTTTTGGTTACGGCGAGATCATCAGCAACCTGTCTAAAAACGAAAACGAGCGCGAAGTGTTCACTGCCTCGGTGTCCGGCTTATTGCCAACCAAAGAAGATTTTCGCAATATGATCCCAGCGGTTTTGCGTGGCACTGCCTTGGGTTCGCTGCTGGGTATCCTGCCCGGCGGCGGCGCGGTGATGGCGGCGTTTGCGGCTTACACGCTAGAAAAGAAAACCGCCTTGCGTCCCGGAGAAGCGCCTTTTGGCAAGGGCAATATCCGTGGCGTGGCCGCCCCTGAAGCGGCCAATAACGCGGGCGCGCAAACCTCGTTTATTCCGCTGCTGACCCTGGGCATCCCGCCCAATGCGGTGATGGCCTTGATGGTGGGCGCGATGACGATTCACAATATCCAGCCCGGTCCGCAGGTGATGACCAGCAACCCCGAGTTGTTTTGGGGCCTGATTGCCTCCATGTGGATCGGCAACTTGATGCTGGTGATTTTGAACCTGCCGCTGATTGGCATCTGGATCAAATTACTCACCGTACCCTACCGCTGGTTATTCCCCTCGATCGTCTTGTTTTGCGCCATAGGTGTGTATTCCACCAACAACACTACTTTCGATATTTGGATGGTAGCTATCTTCGGCTGCATCGGCTACATCTTTATCAAGCTGGGCACCGAGCCTGCGCCTTTGCTACTGGGCTTTATTTTGGGCCCGATGATGGAAGAGTATTTGCGCCGGGCACTACTGCTCTCGCGTGGCGACTGGTCGGTGTTTATTACCCGCCCGCTGTCGGCCAGCCTCTTGCTTGGAGCGGTCATTCTCTTAAGCATTGTGTTCCTGCCGTCGATCAAGGCCAAGCGCGAAGAGGCGTTTGTCGAAGATTGAGTTTGCGGGCATTGCCCGACCCGGTCTACCAAGAGCCCCGCAAAACCAGTGTTTGTGGGGTTTTTTTGGCTGCCACACCAGACCTACAGTCCATCCGGCAGACTGGCGACCCTATGAGAAGCAATTGTCATGTTCGCCGGGTAATCTTGTTCACGCCTGCCCGATTGGGCTTTTCCAAGGCATGCATCACGGGGCGCAAGTAAGATGGTGAAGCGGAATTGGACTTGGCTATTTGATAGATTAAGACAATCAATTAGTAAAGTTGATAGCTGAGCACAGAATGGGGGCTGCAGGGCACCAAGGGTGCGGACGCTGGGCTCAGTGTGTAGTTTTCTATCCTCAATTTTTAAGGCCGCCTCTAGCCATGGTGCTTGCACCCGGATAATTTTGTTTAGTTGTTTTCAGTAACCGATCAAGGAGATCATCCATGAGTCAAATCGCAGAAGCGGGCACATGCCCATTCCATAGTGCCGGCGGCGCCCGCGCGCAGCAAGGTGCCCAGTCCAACGCGCATTGGTGGCCTAACCAGCTAAACCTGGCGATATTGCATCAGCATCAACCTGTGTCCAACCCGATGGATGCAGGCTACAGCTATGCCGAAGCCTTCAAGAAATTGGATTTCGCAGCCCTCAAGAAGGACATGGTCGCGCTGATGACCGATTCGCAGGACTGGTGGCCGGCAGACTGGGGCCATTACGGCGGCTTGATGATCCGTATGTCTTGGCATGCGGCGGGTACTTACCGCACTGCCGATGGCCGTGGCGGCGCCAATACCGGCAACCATCGCTTTGCACCGCTGAACAGCTGGCCTGACAACGGCAACCTGGACAAGGCCCGCCGCCTCCTGTGGCCGATCAAGAAAAAGTATGGCAACGCTATTTCCTGGGCCGACTTGTTTGTCTTGGCAGGTAATGTGGCTATGGAATCCATGGGCTTTAAGACCTTTGGTTTTGGCGGCGGCCGCGCTGATATTTGGGCTCCCGAGGAAGATGTGTTCTGGGGTATGGAGAAAGAATGGCTGGCCACCAGCGACAAACCCAACAGCCGCTATAGCGGTGATCGCGTTCTCGAGAGTCCGCTTGCAGCGGTGCAGATGGGCTTGATCTATGTGAACCCCCAGGGTCCGGACGGCAAGCCCGATCCTGTTGCATCAGGTCGCGACGTGCGTGAAACCTTTGCCCGTATGGCAATGAACGATTATGAGACCGTGGCACTGGTGGCTGGCGGTCATACATTTGGCAAGATGCATGGCGCGGGCGATCCCGCTTTGGTCGGGCCCGAACCCGAAGCAGCGCCCATGGAAGCCATGGGCTTTGGCTGGATCAATAAGCACGGTAGCGGCAAAGGCGGCGATACCACGACCAGCGGCTTTGATGGCGCCTGGAAACCCAATCCGACGCAGTGGGACATGGGCTATTTCAAGGTGCTGTTCAAGTATGAGTACGAGCAAGTGAACAGCCCCGCTGGTGCCATTCAATGGCGCGCCAAGAATGTCGCCCCCGAGGACATGATTCCTGACGCACACGATCCCAGCAAAATGCATCCGCCGCACATGACCACGGCTGATCTTTCGCTGCGTATGGACCCGGCGTATGAAAAGATTTCTCGCCATTTCCAGGCCAACCCTGAAGAATTTGCCGATGCCTACGCACGCGCCTGGTTCAAGCTGACCCACCGCGATATGGGTCCCAAGTGCCTGTACCTCGGACCGGAAGTGCCGGCCGAGGACTTGATCTGGCAGGACCCGATTCCGGCCGTGAACCATTCCTTGGTCAACGCTGCCGATATATCGGCACTGAAAGCGCAGATCATTGCGAGCGGCCTGTCGGTGAGCGAGTTGGTTTCGACCGCTTGGGCGTCGGCAAGCACCTCCCGCGGCAGCGCCCGACGCGGTGGTGCCAACGGCGCGCGTATTCGCCTGGCCCCGCAAAAGGACTGGGACGTCAACCAGCCCGCGCAACTGTCCAAAGTGCTGGCGGCCTTAGGCGCGGTGCAAGAGCAGTTCAATGCCCACGCCGATGGCGGCAAGCGGGTGTCGATCGCCGACCTGATCGTGCTGGCGGGCAACGCCGGCGTGGAAGCGGCAGCCAAAGCAGCAGGTGTTGCGATCGAGGTGCCGTTTGCGCCCGGCCGTATGGATGCTTCACAAGAGCATACGGATGCAGAGTCATTTGCTGTGCTCGAGCCGCAAGCTGATGGCTTTCGCAACTATCGCAAGGCGGCCTACAGCGTCTCGCCTGAAGAAATGTTGATCGACAAGGCGCAGTTGCTCGGTTTGTCCGCGCCTGAAATGACGGTTCTGGTCGGTGGTCTGCGCGTGCTGGGAGCCAATGCCCAAGGCAATCCCCATGGTGTACTGACCACGCGCCAAGGCCAGTTGACCAATGACTTTTTTGTCAATCTGGTCGATATGGGCATCGAATGGAAGCCTGCCGGTGATAACGCGTATGAAGGCCGTGATCGCACGACCGGCGCAACCAAGTGGACCGCCACACGGGTGGATTTGGCCTTCGGTTCAAACTCCCAATTGCGTGCACTGTCAGAGTTGTATGCCCAGGATGACAACCAGCAGAAGTTTGTTAAAGACTTTGTGGCTGCCTGGGTCAAGGTGATGAACGCGGATCGCTTTGATTTGAGTCAGTAATGGCATCCCCCTGTCTCTGCTGAGGCGGGGGGTCTATAAAAACCAAGTCTTCACTTTTGGCGCTGGTGCGAGTCCAAGGTTTTTGGGGCTCCGCCAGCGTTTTTGCTTTGAGGCGATAAAGCTTTAAGTAAAGAGCGCTTCAAAACCGCCCTCGGGCTCAAAGCGCTTGTTGCGCCAGAACAGTTGCAGCGGGCCGGGCAAGGCGCGCTGCCCGATGGGGTGGCGCGCGTGGCCTGGGTAGCAGATCACGCGCTCCTCGTTTTCATGGAAGGCCTCGGGCATGATGACCGGTGGCATAGCCGCCCGGGCGGCTGCCATGGCTTGTTCCGCACTGTGGTAACGCGACAAATGCGCCAGGCTCATGATTTGCGGCGGCGCCAACTCAATCTCGCGCTCCCAATATTGCTCCAGCGCAGCGCGCGGGCGCAACCAGGCGCTTTCGGTGGCTTCAAAGTCATCATGTGCTGCGTGCTGGCCCGCTGGCATGACCGAGATAAAGAACCGGGTGTCAAAGCGCTTATTCGTCACCGAGGGCATGCGCGGCGTAATCCAGCGCGACCAGGGATGCACCGCCAAGGTTTGTAAGTGCAAGCTACCGCTTTGCAGGCGCTGGTGAAAGTCACTGCCCTTGCCCGCACCGGCCACCTCTGGCGTGGCTTGGTGGTTTACGTTTTGGGCGTTTTGCGCAAACAGCACGCCCGCTTCTTCGTAGGTTTCGCGCAGCGCAGCGATAAAAAGGCCGCAGGCGGTTTCTGGCGTGGTATCGGTCTCCCCCAAAGCGGCGTGCAATTGGTGAGGGCTTTGGTCCAGGTAAGCATGGTGCCCGGGTGCACTATCGGCTGCGTCCATCTTGCCGCCGGGAAACACATAGGCGCCACCCAAGACGTCCGACAGGCCGTGGCGCTTGACCAAAAACACTTCCGGCCCTTGGGGGCCATCGCGCAATATCACGACGGTGGCGGCATCACGGGGCGGGGCGGTGGGGATTTCGGAGTTCAGTTCCATGATGTCGCTTTAGTTGCGTGTCTTGGCTTAGTAGCCCTGAGGCTTGCAGTAGAGTTGGCGGTTTGGCTGCGCAGGGTGCACAGCTCCTATTTCTTGCAGGACATCTTATGCCTATAGATTTCAAAGACCGTGTAGCGATTGTGACTGGCGCGGGCGGTGGTTTGGGGCGCTTGCACGCCTTGGCCTTGGCTGCACGCGGTGCCAAAGTGGTGGTCAATGACCTGGGTGGCGCCGTTGACGGATCGGGTGGCTCGGCCACGGCTGCTGAGGCGGTGGTGGCCGAAATCCGTGCTGCCGGCGGTACGGCCATGGCCAATAGCGCATCGGTTACCGATTTCGTGGCGGTGCAGGCCCTGGTGCAAGAAACCATGGGCGCCTGGGGCCGTATCGATATTTTGGTCAATAACGCCGGCATCCTGCGGGACAAAAGTTTTGCCAAGATGGAACTGGACGACTTCCGCCTGGTGCTGGAAGTGCATCTCATGGGCGCGGTCCATTGCAGCAAAGCCGTCTGGCCGCACATGATTGCGCAAAAATACGGCCGCATCCTGATGACGACTTCCAGCAGCGGCCTGTACGGAAATTTTGGGCAGAGCAACTATAGCGCGGCCAAGATGGCGCTGGTCGGGCTGATGCAGACGCTGTCCATAGAAGGTGCAAAAAGCAGTATTCACGTCAATTGTCTGGCGCCCACCGCCGCTACGCGCATGACTGCCGGCTTGATGCCCGAGCCGGTGCTTGCCGCCTTGCAGCCTGAGGCGGTGGTGCCGGCCATGCTGGCGCTCGTGGCCCAGGACGCGCCCACCCGTACGATTTTGTGTGCTGGTGCTGGCAGCGTCGAAGCGGCCCATATCACGCTGAGCGAAGGTAGCTGGATTGGTTTAGGCGAGGGTGCGGACGAACGATTGCAGGCCCAATTGACCGAAGTTGTCGATACCGCGAAGTTCCAAATCCCTGCCAGCGGGGCTGCCCAGGGCGCACATGAAATAGGCCGCGCCGGGCGGCACCTGCGTTAATCTGCGCGCTAACCCCTTGCCCTAGCGCCAAAAGCGCGCGCTTGCGCGCCTTCCCATCTATTCCCCAGTGCGGCGCTCTTGCAATCGGTGCCGTTCACCCCAGTTACACCTTACTGTGCTACCTTCAGTACGAGCGAAAAATTAAAAGGGCCGACTGGCATGAGTGAAAGCAATTGGGCCCGTGAAGGCTTTGCGGCGCAACAACTGCAGGGCATACGCCGGGGTATTGAAAAAGAGAGCTTGCGCTCCTTGAGCAGCGGCGCATTGGCGGCCACACCCCATCCGCAAGCGCTGGGCTCGGCGCTGACGCATCCGCATATCACCACCGACTTCAGCGAATCCCAGATCGAGTTAATTACCGGCGTGCATGCGGGCATTGAAGACTGCCTGGGCGAACTGCGCCGCGTGCAGAACTACACATTGGCATCCATGGGCGAAGAAATGCTCTGGGTCTCCAGCATGCCCTGCGGCTTGCCTGCTGACGATGCGATTCCGCTGGGCCAGTACGGCAGTTCTAACGTGGGCCAGGCCAAAACCGTGTACCGCAGCGGTCTGGGCTACCGCTACGGGCGGCGCATGCAAACCATCTCGGGCATCCACTACAACTGGTCTTTGCCCGAGGTATCCAGCCAGGACTATTTCGCGCTGATACGCAATTTCCGCCGCCATGCGTTTTTGCTTTTGTATTTGTTTGGCGCCTCGCCTGCGGTGTGTTCCACTTTTGTGCAAGGCCGCAGCCACTCTTTGCAGGAATTGCATCCCGGCACCATGGGTCTGCCGTATGCCACCTCGCTACGCATGGGGCGCCTGGGCTACCAAAGCGATGCGCAAAGCGCGTTGGCCGTCAGCTACAACAGCTTGGAAGGCTATGCCGCCTCGCTGCACCAGGCGCTGACGGAGCCCTATGCGCCCTATGCGGACATTGGCGTACGCCATGCCGACGGCAGCTTTAAGCAATTGGCGACCAGTTTGCTGCAAATCGAAAACGAGTTTTACGGCACCATCCGGCCCAAGCGCGTCATTTTCCAGGGTGAGCGCCCGCTGCACGCGCTGCGCGAACGCGGCGTGGAATACGTGGAAGTGCGCTTGATGGATCTGGATCCCTTCGAGCCGGTCGGTATTGGCGCCTCCACTTTGCGTTTTTTGGACGTGTTTTTGCTGCACTGCCTGAGCCAGCCCAGCCCGCAGGACAGCCCGGCCGAAATTGCGGCTATGTCCCGCAACCAGCAATGCGTCGCCGAGCGGGGCCGCGAACCCGGTTTGCAATTGCAGCGGGGTGATGACATGGTGGACCTGACCACCTGGGGTCTGGATATCGTGGCCCAGTTGGGCCCAGTTGCCCAGGCACTGGACCAAGCCCACGGCGGTAGCGAGTACGCGCAAGCGGTCGAGCTGGCACAGCATGGCTTGACGCACCCAGACAGCCTGCCCTCGGCCCGCGTGCTGCAAGTTATGCGCGAAGACCATGGCGGATCGTTCTCTGCTTTCGTGCGCAGTCTTTCGCAGCAAACCAAAGCGCAGGAACTGGCACTCCCCCTCGAACCGCACGAGTTGGCGTACTTCCAGCAATTGGCGCAGGCCTCGTTGGAGGGACAGCGCGAAATTGAAACGGCAGACACCCTGCCTTTTGACGCTTATTTGCAGCAATACCTTTCGCCGGCGCGGCTGGGGCGGCCCACGGCTTAAACGCAGTCCTTGCGCCTCAACGCTGCTTGGTGCGCAAAGTGCCATGCGCAAGCAGCGCATAGACGTCCGCCAAAGTACCGGACAATCGCGCATTCCCCTCGGCACAGAGAACAAGAATATGGCGATACAGTGGTTTCCCGGGCATATGCACCTGACGCGCAAAGCCATTGGCGAGCGCATCCGGGAGATTGACGTGGTGATCGAGCTGCTGGACGCGCGCCTGCCGGGCTCCAGCGCCAACCCGATGCTGGCCGAACTCACCCGCGGCAAGCCGGCGCTCAAGGTGCTGAACAAGCAAGACCTGGCCGACCCGGCGCGCACCGCCCAGTGGCTGGCCCATTACAACGCCATGCCCGGCGTGCGCGCCTTGCCGCTGGATGCGGGCATGGCGACACCGGCGCGCGCCCTAGTCGATGCCTGCCACCAACTGGCGCCCTTACGGGGCGGCATGGCCAAACCCATGCGCGTGCTGATTTGCGGTATTCCTAACGTGGGCAAGTCCACGCTGATCAACACCCTCAAAGGCAAGCGCGCTGCCAAAACTGGTGACGAGGCCGGTGTCACCAAAACCGAGCAACGCATCACCATCGCCGACGATTTTTACCTCTACGACACGCCTGGCGTTTTGTGGCCACGCATCATCGTGGCCAAAAGCGGCTACAACCTGGCGGCCAGCGGTGCCATCGGTCGCAATGCATTTGACGACGAAGAAGTGGCGCTGGAGTTGCTGGATTACCTGCGCCAGCACTATCCGCAAGCGCTGGCGGCGCGCTATGGCCTGCTTGACGCTGAAGCGCTGAGTGATGAACAAGTATTGGAAGGCGTGGGCCGCAGGCGGGGCGCGCTGCAATCGGGTGGCCGGGTCAATGTGCAAAAAGCCGCCGAAATTGCGATCCACGACTTTCGCAGCGGCGCTTTGGGTCGCATCACGCTGGAAAGCCCTGAGGAGTTTGCCCAATGGCTGGCCGCGGGTGAAAAGCTGGACGCCGAGCGCCAGGTCAAAAAAGACGCCATCGAACAAGCGCGACTCATGCGTCTGAAAAAAGTTCCGCGGCCGGCGCGTGTGGACGAGCCCGACGAGCCTTCGGATTGACGCTTTCTTGGAGGGCGCATCCAGGTATCGGGGGTTGACGTTTTAGACGCGCGAGCCGCTTGGGCAGGCAGTGCTGGCGTCGGATACGCGATATAGTGTGCGACGACCTTTCCCAGCCACGCGCCGCATGCCCGGTGCGACCTTGAACAGTGAGCCTGCTATGAAACTGACGCCCGAGCAACTAGCCCAGTTTGACCGTGACGGTTACCTCTTTTTCCCGCGTCAGTTTTCGTCCGAGGAAACCCAGGCCCTGCTGGACGCGGTACCCGAGCTCTATGCCAAACGTGATGCATTCAATGTGCGCGAAAAAGGCCGCGATGCGGTGCGCACCAACTTTGCCGCGCACATGGTGAGCAAGCCTTTTGGCAAGCTGGGTCGCCATCCGCGCATGATCGAACCGGTAGAAATGCTGCTGGGTGAAAAGCTGTACATGCACCAGTTCAAGATCAACGGCAAGATGGCTTTTGAAGGCGACGTCTGGCAATGGCACCAAGACTACGGCACCTGGCTGAACGACGACATGATGCCCACCGAACGCGCCATGAATGTCGCGATTTTTCTGGATGATGTGAACGAGCACAACGGCCCCTTGATGTTCATCCCCGGTAGCCACAAGCGCGGCGTGGTCGCGGCCAAGCACGACTTATCCACCACCAGCTACCCGCTGTGGACTGTGGACAATGAACTCATCACCTCCCTGGTGGAACGCGCCGGTGGCAAAAACGGCGGCATCGTCAGCCCCAAGGGCCCAGCGGGCTCCATGATTTTGTTCCACAGCTGCCTGGTGCACGCTTCCACCAGCAACCTCTCGCCCTGGAACCGCGTGGCCGTGTACCTGAGCCTGTGCGCGGTGAGCAACCATATTCGCCGCCACAAGCGCCCCGAATACATCGCGCACCGCGACTTCACCCCCATCGAATGCCTGCCCGACGACTGCCTGCTTAAAGACTACCCCGTCGATCTGCCCTGGAAAGACGGCATGCCCGGTAGCGCGCTGCAAACCTCTACCGTACCTTTTGACGAGCAGAGAGCTGCCGCATGAGTTTGTTTGCCAAACTTCAGCAACGCCAGGCCGAGGGCCGCCCGATTCGTGTCGGCCTGATCGGCGCCGGCAAATTCGGCTCCATGTATTTGGCGCAAATTCCGCGCACACCCGGCGTACATTTGGTCGGCATTGCCGACTTGTCGCCCGATAGCGCGCGTACCAACCTCAGCCGCGTCGGCTGGGAAGCCCAGCGCATGCAGGGCGGGTCTTTGGACGCCGCCATAAAGGCGGGTAGCACCCACATCGGTGAAGACTGGCGCGCGCTGGTATCGCACCCGGCCATTGATGTCATCGTTGAATGTACCGGCCACCCAATCGCCGCCGTGGACCATTGCCTGGAAGCCTTCGCGCACGGTAAGCATGTGGTTAACGTCACGGTAGAGGCCGATGCCTTTTGCGGCCCCTTGCTGGCCCACAAAGCTGCGCTCGCTGGCGTGGTGTATTCCTTGGCCTTTGGCGACCAGCCGGCCTTGATTTGTGATTTGGTGGACTGGGCGCGCACTTGCGGCTTTCCGGTGGTGGCAGCGGGGCGCGGCCACAAATGGCTGCCGCATTTCAACCAGTCCACGCCCGACACCGTGTGGGGCAACTACGGCCTCACGCCCGAGCAGGCTTTGCGCGGCGGGCTCAATCCGAAAATGTTCAATAGTTTTTTGGATGGCTCCAAGCCTTCCATCGAAAGCAGCGCGGTATCCAACGCCACCGGGCTGGGTGTGCCATCGAATGGCTTGCTCTATCCACCGGCCAGTGTGGAGGACATCCCCTTCGTGACGCGGCCTATTCAAGAAGGCGGCGTGCTCGAGCGCAAAGGCATGGTCGAGGTGATTTCGTCGCTAGAGGCCAATGGCCGCAAAATTCCCTATGACATCCGCATGGGCGTGTGGGTGACTGTTGAGGCAGAGACCGACTACATCAAAAACTGCTTTGAAGAATACAACGCGCACACCGACCCGAGTGGCCGCTATTTCACGCTGTACAAGCGTTGGCATTTGATCGGTCTGGAAGTAGGCATGTCGGTCGCCAGCGTGGCGCTGCGTGGCGAGCCCACGGGCGTGGCTACCGGCTGGAATGCCGATGTGGTGGCTACTGCCAAGCGCGATTTGCAAGCGGGCGAAATATTGGACGGCGAGGGCGGTTACACCGTCTGGGGCAAATTGCTACCGGCAGAAACGTCGCGCAAACTGGGCGGCTTGCCGCTGGGCTTGGCGCACAACATTCAGTTGCTGCGCCCGGTACGCCAGGGCCAGTCTTTGTGCTGGGACGATGTCGCCATAGACACCAGCACCCGCGCCTATCAGCTGCGCCGCGAAATGGAAAATCATTTTGCCGTGCCGCTGGCAAAAGCGGCTTAACCCTTAGCGCAGCCAGTCCAGCAATAGCTGCTTGACGGCTGCGGACTGCTCGCGGTGCAAAAAGTGGCCTGCGCCGGGCACTTCTTGGTCGCGGTAGCCGCCAGTGAAATACGCATCTTGCCCGCGCATCAGCTCGGCGCGCAGGTCTTTTGCGCCGCATAGGGCTAGCGTGGGTAGGGTAATCGGGCGGGCCAATAGGGTGCGTAAATCACTTAGTGCAGGGTCACCGCGCGCCGGGTCAAACATCGCGCGGTAATAGCCCATCGTGGCTTGCAGGGATGCCACCGCACCCTGGTTGGGCTGACTGGGTGGCAGCGTGCCAGCACAGCGCGCTTTACCCGCGTCGATCAATCGCGCTAGGCGCCGTGAAGCTGTGGCTCTTGCGCCTCTAGGTTTGTTGCGTTCTGCCATAGGCCGCTCATACCTAGGCCCAACAAGCCAATCGCCATGCCAATGTGCAGCAAGTCGCCGGGTACCAAGCCGGGCACCACAGTGGCTTTGGTGGCAAACAAGAGCAAACCGGCCAGCATCAGCGCCGTGGTCAGCGCCGTCGGCCAGCGCCCGCCGCGTGCCAGGCTGATCAACATCGCGACCACCGAGATCACCGTCAACGCATCGACCAGCACCCGCTTTTGCGCCACGCCCACGGCCAGCACACCCAGCACTGCCATGCCGATAAAAAAGATCGAGGCAAACTTCAACTGCCGCGTCGCCGCAGCATCCGGCCACAAGACGGCCACGGCCAGCAGCGGAAAGGCGGCGCAGGCGCCCAGCATGGAAACAAACTGGTGCCATTGCGGGATCGGGTACAGGCCCGAAAAACGCAGCACGCCCAGTACCGCGGCCAGGCCCAGCGTCCCTGCTGCAATGCGAACGCCTATGGGCAGGCTGGCGCGGGTCAGCAGCCAGAGGCAAATCAGTGCCAGCAGGCCGTCGGTATAGGCCAAGCTAGGCATGCGAGGCTTCCATTACGCGTGGACGCTGCCACAACCAGCCGATGACCAAATAGGCCAACAAGGCTGCTGCCGAATAGCTCAGCGCTGTGCCGGGCGCCAGATTTTTTTGAATCAGCAAAAAGTGCGACAAGACCGCCAAACCCAGGCCGCAGGTGAACACTCCTAGCCCCTGCATCCAGCGCGGTGCAGGGGTGTCAAAGCGTTCGAATTTTTCGGGCACAAATTCCGGTGCTGGGGCGGCGCCCGGCGGTAGCCAGGACGGTCCGGCGAACACGTACATGAGTTTGTTGCGCCAGCTTGGCGTGCTGCGGATTTGCTGCCACATCAGGGTGTAGTGTTGCACATTGCCCCAGATCGGGTTCCAGCTTTGCAGGGGCTTGCGCACGCCATAGACCACGGGCTCGTCCTCGCGCTCGTCGGCATAGGTGCCAAACATGCGATCCCACACACTAAAGATGCCGCCGTAGTTTTTATCCAGGCAATAGTCGTTTTGCCCATGGTGCACGCGGTGGTTAGACGGCGTTACCAAAAACCACTCCAGAAAACCCAAACGCCCCACTAAGCGGGTGTGGACCCAGATTTGATACACCAAATCGATAAAGCCGACCGTCAGAAACACCTTGAGTGGAAAACCCAGCAAGGCCAGCGGCACGTAAAAAACCCATTTGAAATAAAAGCCGGTGGCCGATTGGCGCAAGGCAGTGGATAAATTAAATTCCTCGCTGCTGTGGTGGATGACATGCGCCGCCCAGAATAAATTGACCTCGTGGCCGCTGCGGTGCACCCAGTAATAGAAAAAGTCGTACAACACCAGCGCCAGTATCCAGGTCAGCGGGTTGCTGGTATCCCATACGAAGGCGCCAAACTTGTCCAAAATACTGGAATACATGAATACGCTGATGCCCGCGCCCAGGGTAATTACAAATTGGCTGATCGCGCCCGCATTGAGCGAGGTGATGGAGTCTTTCAATCTGTATACCTGCAGGCCGCGGCGGCGAGCCACCCACAACTCGATGGCAATCATCAGCAGGGCAACCGGAATCACAAATATAAATGGTTTCATAGTAGTCTCTCTTTATTCATTTGTTCTTGGGCCCGAAGGGATGCGCTGTGCGGCATTGTGCCTAATCTTTGGGCCGCGCCATTTCTGCTTTGCGCTCGGCGGCCACTTGTTGCGAACTGGCGCGCTCGCCCACTAGCTTCAGATAGGGCTTGTAGTCCAGTCCAGCGGCCAAAAGCAGGTCTTCGCCATAGGCAGCTTTGCTGGCCATGCCGATCAGGGGCAGATTGTTAAAAGCCACGCAGTCGGCCAGCGTGAAGCTGTCGCCCGCCACGTAGGGCGCGAATTTCACCAGGCGCTTGAAGGCCTCGATATTGCGCACCAGTTGCTTGCGGGTTTTCTCTTTTTGCTCGTCGCTGATGCTGCCGCCGAAAAAAACCGCGGGGTACAAATCGCGCGCTACCAGCTCCAGGTGCAGGTTGATAAAGGTGCACAGCTCGCGCACTTTGGCTGCAGCAAAGGCGTCCGCAGGCAGCAGCGGGTGGGCAGGAAATTGCGCCTCCAGGTAATCCAAAATCACCGGCGTCTCGCACAGCGGCCCCTGTGCGGTGCGAATAAACGGAATCTTGCCCAGGGGCGAGGCCGCCAAAACCCCCTCGTCCTTGCTGCGCGTCATGACGCGCTCTTCGGCGTAGGGAATTTGCTTTTCCAGCAATACTTGCTTGACAATGTTGAAATAGTTGGAAACGGCAAAGCCGCACAGCGTGATCATTGTGATGAACTCCTAGGGAAATTAGCGCGCCAGTGTATCGGGCTGCCCCGCGCCTAAAATGCCCGGCCTGGCGCCGGCGCGACAAATCAGCTGCCCAGCTTTTCGGCAGCCTTGGCCAGCCAGCCGTCCAAATTGTCCAGCAGCGAGGACTGGCTGAAGGAACAACTCTCTTCGCTAAACAAAGCGCTGGACTCCAGCCGGTCGATCAGCCCCAGCCATACCTCGCCATAGCGCGGCGGCAGCGCTGCTAGCAATTGGCCCTGGGCGCGCGCTTGCGCACAAAAGGCCTGCACCCCCAAAGCGTCGGCGCGCAATTGGGCCAGGGCTTGGTGCAGGCGGGCGAGGGCGGCGGCTGGCATGGTCTGAGTTTATCGGCGACGCGTTGGGGTGTGTGGCAGTGGCAAGGTATAAGTCCAGCCCAGCCCTCTGCTGCCGCTTGGCCGGCCTACCCTAAAACGCCGACCCAGGCTCACTCAAAAAAGCCAGCTCCTCAGGCGTGGACGCGCGCCCAAGGAGGACATTTCGGTGGGGGTAGCGGCCAAAGCGCTCGATGATTTCTTGGTGACGCAGCTCAAATCGTAGGGTGTCTTCCATGCCCGGCTGCGCAAACAGGAGGGCGGCTTGCGCGTGGATCAGTGCGGACTCGCTGTGCATATAGGGCATGTAGGCAAAGCTGCGTTGCGTCAGAGGCAGGCTGCGGTCCTGCCCCCTGGCCACCAGCTCTTGCGCCAGCGCCAGGGCCAGCGCGTCCTGCGCAAAAGCGCGGGCCGTGTCGCGGTACACATTGCGCGAGAACTGGTCCAGCACCAAGACCTCGGCCAGCCGCCCCTCGGGCGTGGCGCGCCAGGCAAACAACTCACAGCGCGCCGCCGCCTCTAGTGTTTCGCCAAAGCGGGTGCGGATGGCTTGGTCCAAGGCCGCGTCTTTGGCATAGTGCTGCTTGGGGGTGAGTTCGGTGAACCAGAAGTGGAGGATGGAGTGGGGGTGCATGCCGTCCGATTTCGGGTATCCCTGGTCTATTGCGGGGATGTAAAGCGAGTCAGTTGCTTTGTCGTGCGAGATAGTCATAGCGTCGCGGTATGCGAAAAGGAGCCTTCAAGCGGCTTGGCGCAACTCCATGGGCATCAGCCCCTCTTTTTTGGCATCGAGCAAGACGATTTCCACAATCGTTCCGTCTTCGGCATAGCTGATGTTGGTGTGCCAGTCCTGGGAGACCTCGCGCACAATGGCCTTGTCGGACACCCGGATGTGCAAGATGTCGTCCTTTTCAAAGTAGATGCTTTTCATGGCTGCGGCTCCCAATGGTGCATAACGGTCTTCACTACCAAAACATTTTCGACGACTGCGGCTACACAGAGCAAGTTGTCCTGACGATCCGGGAAATGCTTGTAGAGCCATAAAGTGGTCCACCAGCTTCCTTTTGGTTTCCGTTGTCAATAATGTCCAGGATCAACGCAGGGCTAAGGTCGCGCTCCACCATACGAGCCTTAGCGTGTTCCGTCAACACCACTCGCATTTGGAAGCGCGTACTTCGCATCATCACTTCCCAAACGAATCCTTCAAGCCCACCGCAAAGTTAAACACCGGCTTGCCCGCTAAGTGGTCCACTCGGTCGGCCACGAAGTAGCCGTGGCGCTCAAACTGAAACTTCTCGTCCGGCTGCGCGTGGGCCAGTGCGGGCTCCACGATGGCGGTGACGATTTTTAGGCTGTCGGGGTTCAGGCTTTCCAGGTAGTCTTTGCCGCCGGCGTCGGGCTGCGGGTCTAGGAAGAGGCGGTCGTACATGCGCACTTCTGCGGCCAGACCGTCGTGGGCGCTGACCCAGGTGATGACGCCTTTGACCTTGACGCTGGACGAACCCGGCGTGCCGCTTTTGGTGTCGGGGATGAGGCTGGCGTGTACTTCCGTCACCTTGCCGCTGGCGTCTTTGGCCGCGCCTGTGCATTCGATGATGTAGCCGTATTTCAGCCGCACTTTGTTGCCGGCGAAGAGCCTGAAAAAGCCTTGCGGCGGCGTCTCTTCATAGTCGCTGCGCTCGATCCAGACTTCGCGGCCAATGACAAAGCTGCGCTGGCCGCGTTCCGGGTGGTGCGGGTGAATAGGCGCGCTGCACGCGTCCAGTGTGCCTGCGCCCATCACTTCATCCCAGTTGGTCAGCACCAGTTTCACCGGGTCGAGCACCGCCATGGCACGCGCGGCGCTGCCGTCCAGGGTTTCGCGCAGGCAGCCTTCCAAGGTGGAGTAGTCGATCCAGCTATCGCTCTTGGTCACGCCAATGCGCTCGGCAAAGAGTTGCAGGCTTTCGGGCGTGTAGCCGCGCCGGCGCAGGCCGACTATTGTTGGCATGCGCGGGTCGTCCCAGCCGCTCACTTTGCGTTCGTTCACCAGCGCGGCCAGTTTGCGTTTGCTGGTAATCACATAGGTGAGGTTCAGGCGCGCAAATTCATATTGCTGGGGCAGGGGCTGGGCCAGCAGGCCGCCTTCGGCCAGGCGCAGCAGCACCCAGTCGTAAAACGGGCGCTGGTCTTCAAACTCCAGCGTGCAGATGCTGTGGGTAATTTGCTCTAGCGCGTCTTCCAGCGGATGGGCGTAGGTGTACATCGGGTAGATGCACCAGGTGTCGCCGGTGTTGTGGTGCGTGGCGCGGCGTATGCGGTAGATAGCCGGGTCGCGCATATTGATGTTGGGGCTGGCCATGTCGATCTTGGCGCGCAGCACCATGGCGCCATCGGCATGCATGCCATCGCGCATTTCGCGAAAACGGGCCAGGTTCTCACCGGGTGTGCGGCTGCGAAACGGGCTGTTGACGCCGGGCTTGCCAAAGTCGCCCCGGTTGGCACGCATTTCGTCGGCGCTTTGTTCGTCCACATAGGCGTGTCCGGCTTCGATCAAATATTCGGCAGCGCGGTACATAAACCCAAAATAGTCGCTGGCTTGAAACATGTGCGATGTGCCGTTGGCCTCCCAGCCAAAGCCCAACCAGCGCACCGCGTCCAGTATGGATTCGACGTACTCGGTGTCTTCTTTCTCGGGGTTGGTGTCGTCAAAGCGCATGTGGCAGACGCCGCCATAGTCACGCGCCAGCCCAAAGTTCAGGCAAATGCTTTTGGCGTGGCCCACATGTAAGTAGCCATTGGGCTCGGGCGGAAAGCGGGTGCGGATGCGGGCCGGGTCTGGCGCGCCCGCGCTGTGGTGGGCGGCGTCGCCGGGGCTGCCAGCCCAGCGACGGCTGGCATACGTGCCCCGCGCCAGGTCTGCGTCGATGATCTGGCGCAAAAAATTACTCGGTTTGGTGCTGTCGGTCTCGGGGGCGGTATGGGGCGCGGTCATCCGGGGATTTTAGGGGTGTCGCTTGGGCTCAAAGGTTCGCTACATGGGAGTTCACCGAATGCTCTCCAACAGGTCTGCGGTTAGCGTTCCAGAGAATCGCTTTGTCATGCATACGCAAAAGAGGAGATGGAATGCCGAAGTCGCCTCAGGCCGGAGGAAACACAGCCAACGCCAATTGGGCCGGGGTGTAAATAGTGACGCCATCAAACGTTTGCCCATACCCCGCCCCGAAGTGGGTGCGGTCTCCGGTTACAAGCGCATCGCAGCGTAGTGCGATTGCCGCCATCAGCACCGGACGATCTTTTTCAGGCAACCATTGCACGGCAGCGTGGGCGTTTGCAAGAAAGTGCGCGGCGCTGACTTCGATCTGCGCAAGCAAGTTTTGTAAAGACGCCTGGCAATCTGCTTTGGCCTTGCCCGCAATGTTGCGGCGGGCCTCGGTGGCCACATATTCGTCGGCCACCAGCGCGTGGCCATCGGCTTGTAAGGCTTGGATCAGCTGACGTACAGCGCCCGCCGATTGGGCTGCGGAAAACAGGACGTTTGCGTCCAGAAAAACGCGAATGGGCGGCTGCGGGCTCAGCGCGGAAGTTTGCGCTTGGGTAGCACGGCGGCAAGCTCTGCCTCGGCCGCATCAAACTCTTGCACGCGTTCGGGTGTGTAAAGCTCCAGGGGCAGGGTCACCGCAGGGCGCAGCGACAGGCCTTGCGGCGTAGTCTCTGCGATCAATTGATCGTCCGCTTTTAGGCCCATGGCCTGGCGCAATTTGGCCGGTAGCGTGACCACGCCACGGCTATTGATCATGAAAGTGACTTGCATCAATGAAGTTTAATTGCACTACTTTATTTCTGCAACACTTCAAGACCTATGCTTTGCCGCTTGGCTTACCTCTTGCACCGAAAGCGCCGCCAGCGGAATTTGCTGCGCTGATTGATCGAATACCTCGCGGATGCCGGTTTGCCTGCAAGCCGTAGCTGGAATGATTGGTTAGCACCGTCATTGAAGTCATGGAGCACTTCTAAAGCGCAATTGCTGAATAGCTTGTGCGCTCTGTCTTTGCGGAGCTGTGGTGAAGAAATCGCTGACTGAATGAACATCGGCGTTAAGCGGCAATACGGCCAAGAACTTGCCTGCTAACTCTGCATTTACTTTGCCGCCCCTGGTCTGCCACATATCTAAAAACTGCGCGCGGCTGAAGGTGCGATTGCCAAGGCTCGGGTCGGCCAGCCAAACGGTGTGGGCATCAATGCCCCGCAAAACAGAAAAATGATCGTCATTGCGGTATTTCAGGTAGACCACCACAGGGGCTTTGAGCCGCATCAGTTGTTCATAACTGGCGGCAAAACCTTGCGCCTTGAAGCCAAACTGCGGCAAAGCGCGCTGCATGTCTTCCAACGAAGCGCGCAAGCCGCCTTTATCCATGGCTTCGAGTAAAGCCGCCTCGGTCAGCGATTGACCGTAGAACGCATTGAGCAAGGTAGCCAATGAAGCGGCGCCGCATGAATAATCCAGGTCTTGCTTGACCACGCGGCCATCACGCAGAGTTTTCCAGCTTTTGACGGCGACCAAACCGTGTGCTGAAGGTGTGCTCAGCCATGCACCCTCAGAAGCCAACGAAGATGCGCTTGCCAGCGCGGCCGCCAATATCGTGAACCGGCCGCACAGAGAGAGCCAGGCGATTTTGTACACGTTTTATGCCAAAGACGGCATCGGCACCGGCGCACCTATGGCAACCAGACCGGCTCCCAGCACATCCCACACCAGCGAGGCAGCAGCCACGAAGTTGAAGAGATCACCCTGACCATCCCAGCGGCCACCATGCATCATCCACCAGCGCAGCACCGCAACGATGACCAAAAAGGTCAACCAAACCATTACTAGGCTGGTCGCAACCGCAAACCAGAGTGGCAATATTGGCACATCGGGCGGCGCGGCGCGAAGGTTCGGGTGCCGGCCGCCCAGTGCGCAGATGAGCGAAATGGTCGGTACCGATTTTCCTCGGGGGAAATTGAACTGCAAGAACGGCTGTCCGCGCAGCAGGAAGAGTTGGAAGGCAGAATTCACCATATAGAGTCATCCAAAGATCAGTACCAAAAGGCCAAATACTAAGTGCACACCAAAAAAGCAGATGGAAAATATCCCAGCAATAGTCACCCGAGCGTCGTAGATCCTATTTTTGAATTTTTTTGGCGGTATTAAAAAATATTATTTTTTGTACTTTTCATGGTAGTGCATGCACCCAGCAAAAAACAAACCACAAGTAATCCCTAAACCAACGGCATATAAGATTCCAACGAAGACGCCTTTTTCGCCGGGAAATATGAGAACCTGAGTGGTGAATAGCGAAAAAAAACATCCACCCACAATAAAAAAAGCTTTTACTTTGCTCCATTTTTTAGAGGTGGCATATTCCATCAGCATTCCACCAAGCATGCCAGCAACTTCGACAATTATGCTCATACAATGTCCACTCCTGTAGGAATAAAATTACCTCTCGCCCATCTCTTACTTGTACTACCAACCCTTATAGTTACTATATTGAGAGAAACCAAAGTTTGCGCCAAACATGTTTGGGCGCCATGCAATATTTCCGGCAATGCCGCCGCCCGATGCGCGTATCAGTGCGCCACCCACGCCGCCAATTAATGCACCGGTACCAAACGCAAGTAATGAGCCTTGCCAAGTGATTGGTTGTGCGTAGAAAGAATTACCTACAGCATAAACTACAAAGCTCAATCCCCCGCCAACTACAAAACCTACTAACAAGGCCCCCTCTGTCTCTGTCATCTCTTGCCTAGACAAAACCGCAAGTTGTATCGGCATCGCATCCTGCTCAAACAGCATCTGCATATCCGCAGCGCTGAACTCTGGCATCGGTTCGACCGTGGGCGCATTACCAGCCAGGGCAGGTACCGTCAAACTGGCGGTCAAAATACCAGCGAAAAAAAATGATTTCAGCTTCATATCAAACTCCCAAGATTTACGAGCACGGGGCAATTTTTCAATCGGGTGCTCAGAAAGTGTGCAGCCAATTGAGCCTCAGGTCTGCCCCGTTAAAACCTGAAACATTCGATTTGAAGGTGAGGTTGAGCGCGCTCCCCTTCGAGATTCCATAGCCCACGCCCAGAAACAAGTCGCTGCTGGTGCGTCTGAAGCCTTGCGCTGTCCCGTCTCACTGGTCCGCTTGGCGGTTGGTCCACTGCATGCCCGTGGTTAGGGTCACGCGGTCGTTAACGGCAATGGCGATGCTGGGGGTGAGCAAGAAGAGGTTGCCAGGCTTAAAGTCCTTATCGCCGTCTTGGCGGCTTTGGTTGAAACGGTAAGCGGTGGTGAGCGAGAACACCACGGGGTCTATGGCTTTATAGGTAGTTAAGCCCACCAATGCAGACTTGAAAGAACTGCTGCTCCTTTCGTGCTGCTCGTGCAGGGCAAATTCAGCAAAGCCCATTACAGCGGGGGTATCGTCGTCTTTTTTGAATTGGTAGTTGATGCCTGCCCAGGCATCGGCAAAGCGGTCTTCGCTGCTTTCGCTGGTGCCAGTGATGTTGCCGCTGCGGTTGTTACTCGTCAAATACGATGCGCGTGCAAAAATTTCTGCTTTGCCCGTCAAGCCGTAGCGCAAACCCAATGTGCCCACTAATGAATCGCTGTTGCCCAGGCTCTGGCCAATCAGCGTGGGCAAGTTGACAAACGAGGTTGGTCCCGTTTGCACGGTGATGGGTTCACCAGTGAAGATCCCTTGCCGATCCGAATTGGCATAGGCAAGCGAAAGGTCCAATTTGAACTTGCCCTTGTCAGTGATGAGATCTTCTACGGTCAGCGGCAAATCCGCGTGCGCGGAAATTGCCGTTGAAAGAATCGACAAGGCAAGCAAAGTACGCCGACAAATAATTATGAATTTACAAATAAATAACATTTAAGACAGTATAAGCCCAAAAAAAGAGCAGGCAAACAAGCACCTACGAGTTTTGATGCCAGTTTCAGCGTCTTAGCAGGCTCGATATTTGATTGCTTGGGTGGCGACTTTTTGACTCGAAAGGATGCGGGCAAAAATGCTTGACCGTAGAGCTTTTTTTATCAGAAAAATGCTGAACTGTTGACCCAGCGGCGGCTGGTATTGGCGATACGGGAAATGTCTGCTTCAAAGATCAGGCGCGAGAAGTAACTGGGCCTGTTGGCGTTGACTTCGATGGGTCGATGTGTGGCGCAGTGCTGCCGCGCATTGTCCGGAATTCAAGCTGCTTGCTTGGCTTACAAAAGTCCCAGCCATTGGCCCCATACCAACTGTCCCAAATAGCGGCTGGGCAAGAGGGTAAAGGCCCCGGCGGTGACGCAGGCGCCCAGGTACAGCGAGGCCATGGTTTTGCGGTGCCGGGTAATGTCGCCTAGGTACAGCGCACGAAAACCGTTGAATAGACCCAGCAGCGTGACGGGAATGAGCAAGTGAATCGGCGTATAGCCGTGCACATTGAGCAGCCCGTAGTCGCGGATAAAGGCCGAGCTAATTGCTGCGGCCAGCATCAAGGTGGCAAATCCGTAGCCAAAGGCGCGGTGCACGCGAGGTCGCAGCACGGCGCCCTTGCGCGCCCAGATGGCTACCGGCCCGAGCACCAGCGCACCTAAAGCGGCGCTCATATGGACGGCGATGAGGGGGGACATTTGCATGACGAGGCGACGGTCTTTCGATCGAGTCCTGATTTTTGACAGCGCGATCTTAATGCAGGCTTTGCAGCAAACTGGCGGTGCGACAATCCCTCCGCCCCGTGTGGCCGATGAACTTTTATAAATGGTGCGGTATGGAATTGGACAGTGTGCTTTTACTCAAAGCGGCGGTGATGGGCGTGGTCGAGGGGCTGACTGAGTTTTTGCCGATTTCATCCACCGGGCATTTGATACTGGCGGGCGCGCTGCTGGGGTTTGACGACGAGAAGGCCAAGGTGTTTGATATCGCCATCCAGACCGGGGCGATATTTGCGGTGATTTTGGTGTACTGGGACAAGATCAAGTCCACCGTGATGGCCTTGCCTACGCAAAGCAGGGCGCAGGCTTTTGCTATGAATGTGCTGATCGCGTTTTTGCCCGCCGTGGTGCTGGGTTTGCTGTTTGGCAACATCATCAAAGCGCATTTATTTACGCCGCTGATTGTGGCCAGCACTTTTATCGTCGGCGGTTTGATTATTTTGTGGGCCGAGCGGCGCCAGGCGGCTGCCGAAAATGTGCAGACCGGTTATTTTGCACGCGTGGCCGATGTCGATGACATGACCATGTGGGACGCCTTCAAGGTAGGCCTAGTCCAATGCCTGGCCATGGTGCCGGGCACCAGCCGCAGCGGCGCCACCATCATCGGTGGCATGTTGCTGGGTATGTCGCGCAAGGCGGCGACGGACTTTTCGTTTTTTCTGGCTATTCCTACGCTGATAGGCGCGGGCGCTTACAGCTTGTACAAAGAGCGCGCCTTGCTCAGCTTGGCCGATGCGCCTTTGTTTGCCGTGGGCCTGGTGTTTTCCTTCATCAGCGCCTGGGCCTGCGTGCGCTGGCTGTTGCGCTTTGTGGCAACCCACAGCTTTGTTGGCTTTGCCTACTACCGCATCGCCTTTGGCATCGTAGTGCTGGCCACCGACTGGAGCGGTTTGGTCGTTTGGAAGCCTTAAGCACCCATATTGCGTAAAGCGGTTTCGATGGCCGCTGCAGTGGCCAGCGGCTTTTCCATGGGAAACAAGTGCGTGCCGTCCAGCATGATGATGCGCCCGCGAGTGACTTTTTCTGTCATGCCCATGCCCACCCGCTTCATTTCCCAGGACTGGCGTCCGCCAATAAAGCTGACCGGGCATTTCAGCGGGTTGCGCCTGAGCAGGCGGTCCAGGTTGTCGGGGATGGTGTTGTAGATATTGGTCTCTATTTCGCGGTCAAAGGTTAGTACGCGCTTGCCGTCGCGCTCCACTGTGCCGTGGGCGATGTAGTCGCGCAGCACTGCATCGTCCCATTTGGCAAATGCGCGTTTGTGTTTGAAGTGTTCGTAGGCCGCCTCTTGGTTGGGCCAGGTGTTGCGCCGCTTGTGGCTGACGGCGGCCGGCGACAGCGAGCCGACTAATTGCGCGCCTTTGATGACGCCCAGCGCCATGGAGCGCCAGCCGCCCAATATGGGCGCGTCGATCAGCAACACGCCTTTGGCTAAACCGGGGTGGCGCGC